>CAZWUK010000065.1:0-12025 GCA_964636685.1 uncultured Oscillospiraceae bacterium | reverse complement strand
TGGCGTGCGGCGCGCTTTGCTTCGGCTTCCGCCTGTGCTTTTGCGCGTTCATCCTCCAATGCCTTGCGGAGCTTACCCTCGATCTCATCGGCAAGCGCGGGATTGTCTTTCAGGAAAACACGCGTGTTGTCGCGTCCCTGCGCCACGCGCATATCGCCGTAGGAGTACCAGGCGCCGGTCTTTTGCATGATCTTGCGATCGACTGCCATGTCCACGAGCGAACCCTCGCGGGAGATGCCCTCGCCGTAGATCATGTCAAATTCCGCGGTCTTAAAGGGTGGTGCGACCTTATTTTTGACGACCTTGACGCGGGTACGGTTGCCGATGATGTCGGTGCCGTTTTTCAGCGCGTCGATGCGGCGCACATCCAGACGGATGGTGGCGTAGAATTTTAGCGCCTTACCGCCGGTGGTGGTTTCGGGATTGCCGAACATCACGCCGACCTTTTCACGCAGCTGGTTGATGAAGATGACGGAGGTGTTGGATTTGCTGATGGCGCCGGTGAGCTTACGCAGAGCCTGCGACATCAAACGCGCCTGTAAGCCGACGTGCGAATCACCCATGTCGCCTTCGATTTCCGCTTTGGGAACAAGGGCCGCAACAGAGTCGACAACGATCACATCGATCGCACCGCTGCGCACGAGCGCTTCGGTAATTTCCAGCGCCTGCTCGCCGGTATCCGGCTGCGATACGTACAGATCGCTGATGCGAACGCCGAGGTTTTCGGCATAGACCGGGTCGAGCGCATGCTCCGCGTCAATAAACGCAGCAGTGCCGCCCAGCTTCTGCGCCTGTGCGATGACATGCAGCGCGATGGTGGTTTTACCGGAGGATTCCGGCCCGAACACCTCGATGATTCTGCCGCGGGGGATGCCCCCTACACCAAGCGCAAAATCCAGCTCCATGCAGCCGGTGGGAATGACAGATACCGATACCTGCGCGCTGGCGTCGCCCAGCTTCATGATCGCGCCCTTGCCAAACTGTTTTTCGATCTGACCAAGCGCGATTTCCAATGCTTTTTCTTTTTCTACTGCCATACCGTTCCATCCTTCATTTACAATCTGGTGACGCCATGCCACAGAGTTCAGTATATCACGAACGTTTGTTCGTGTAAAGCAAATTCCGGCGCAGCAGATCCAGTGCGTTGAGCACCGCAGTCGCCCTGATTTTGGCGCGATCGCCGTATAAATGCAGTTCAAACGCACGGGCATTCTCCTCGGTGGAAATACCGATATATACGAGTCCTACCGGCTTTTCCGGGGTGCCGCCGTCCGGGCCGGCAATACCCGTGGAGGAGATGCCGATGTCGGTGCCGCCGCTTCTTCTTGCGCCTTCGGCCATCTCCATGGCGCACTCGGCGCTGACTGCTCCAAAGGTATCCAGCGTCTGCTGCTGCACGTTGAGACAGTGCACCTTGGCGCTGTTGGCATAGGTGACCAGCCCCTCAATGAGAAAATTGGAGCTTCCCGGAATATCGACCAGTGCGCTCGTGATCAGTCCGCCAGTGCAGCTCTCGGCAACCGCCAGGGTCTTTTTCTGTTCGGTCAGCAGGCGCGCGCACAGATGCGGCAGGTCTTCACCGTCGGTGGAATACACGATGTCCCCGAGACATTGCTGAATTTCTGCGATCATTGGCGATGAAAGGCGTTCGCCCTCGGCGTCGTTTTGACAGGCGGCGGTGACGCGCAGCGTGACTTCGCCGGTTTTGACATACGGCGCGATGGTTGGATTGGTCTGGTTGTGGATCATGTCCCGCAGACGGTGCGTGACCTCGCCCTCCCCCATGCCAAAGATGCGAATTTCCCGGGAATACAGCCGCATGCCGCTCCTCCTTTCCAGATACGGCAACACATGATCGGAAAACATGGGAAAAAGCTCTCTAGGCGGGCCGGGCATGAGGATCGCAGCCTTTGCACCCGATTCCATGATGCAGCCCGGCGCGGTGCCGTTGGGATTGTCGAGGATGATGGCGTCTTTCGGAAAACACGCCTGCTTGCGGTTGGAGGGCACCATGGTGCGTCCTTTGGAGGTAAAGTAGGCTTCGAGCTTTTCCATCTCCTTTGGGAAGGGGACAACCGAGAGCCCAAGCGCTGCTGCAACGGTCTCCTTGGTCAGGTCGTCATCCGTAGGCCCAAGCCCGCCGGTAAAGAGAACAACGTCCGAGCGCGCGATAGCGGTGCGGACGACCTCGGTCAGCCGTTCGGGATTGTCACCCACGGTGATTTGATAAAACACCTTGTACCCCAACGGTGCAAGGTGTTTTGCAATGTACTGCGCATCGGTGTTGACCACCTGTCCCATCAGCAGCTCTGTGCCGACGGATACGATTTCTGCGATCATTTCCAGTTGATGGCTCCTTTGTTTTTGATAATATAATCCGCTGCCGACCAAACGGTCAGAATACCCGCAAGGTACATGAGGATCAGGTCAAAGCGTACATTGATGAGATCAAAGATCGGGTTGCCAAGCAGCATCGCCATGATGGCGACCACCTGTACGGCGGATTTGGCTTTGCCAAGCCAGTTGGCGGCAATAACCGTGCCGCTGCTTGCAGCAACCAGACGAAATGCGCTGATGACAAGCTCGCGCCCGATGAAGATGATGGTGAGGATCGGGTTTAGTCCGCCAATGGGCCCGTCGAGTGCAGTCAGCATGATAAACGCCGAGCAAAACAGCAGCTTATCCGCCATGGGATCCATGAGCTTGCCAAAGTCGGTCACAAGGTTGTGCTTGCGGGCAATATACCCGTCCAGCACGTCCGTGAGGTCCGCCAGTAGGAAGATCGCCGCAGCGGCATAATTCCACCACGAGATCACCGAGATCACATCGCGCAGATAAAAGCACGCGATAAAGACGGGAACCATGACCATGCGTACCATCGTGAGCTTGTTGGGAAGATTCATAGCGTTTCTCCAATCATGTCGTATTCCAGTGCTTCTGTAAACCGGACGTGTGTGTAGTCGCCCGCGTGTAGTGAGGCATTATAAGGCAGGATCACGCGTCCGTCAACATCGGGGGCTTCGGCGTAGGAGCGGCCAAAGGTTCGCTTTTTGTCGCCGCCCTCGATCAAGACTTCGGCAACGGTGCCGATACGCGCCAGATTTTTCTTTTTCGAGATCGCCTGCTGCTGGGAAAGCAGCGCCGCAAGACGCTCCTGCTTGACGGCTTCCGCAACTTGATCCGGGAACGAGGCGGCCTTGGTGCCCTCCTCCGGTGAGAAGCTGAAAGCGCCGACCCGGTCAAAGGGATAGTCTCTTAAAAAGGCTAACAGCTCCGCAAACTGCGCTTCCGTCTCGCCGGGGAAGCCGACCATCATGGTTGTGCGCAGGATAAAGTCCGGCGCGGTTTTCCGGATGGTATCCAGAACCCGGCAGATGTGTGCTTTGCTGCCGCGGCGGTGCATGCGGGCAAGGAGTTCGTCGTTGATGTGCTGGAGCGGCATATCCAGATACGGCACAAGCTTTGGCGTGTCGTGCAGCACGGCGATCAATTCCGGCGTTACGGTATCCGGGTAGGTGTACAGCACGCGAATCCAGTGCAGCGCATCGATTTTTGCTAGCCTTTGCAGCAGGGGGATGAGCCTTGGCGTACCGTAAAGATCTTTTCCGTAGCCGGAGGTATCCTGCGCGATGACGGTCAGCTCCGTGACGCCGCCTTCTGCAAGATGCTCGGCTTCCGGCACCAAGTCCTCCATGGGGACGCTGTGCAGCGGCCCGCGGATCAGTGGGATGGCGCAATAAGCGCAGCGGTTGTTGCAGCCGTCGCCGATGCGCAAAAACGCGCGGTACGGCGGCGTGGTGAGAACGCGCCCGCTGCCGCAGACAGCGTGCGCATCTGCGCCCAACAGTGCCGGCAGTTTTTCGTATTCCCTTACGCCGAGAAAAATATCCACTTCGGGCAGTGCATCGGACAGATCTTCCCGATAACGCTCGGAAAGGCAGCCGGTCATGACCAGCGTCTTGCAGCGCCCTGTCTTTTTATACTGCGCCATTTCCAGAATGGTATTGATGGACTCCTGCTTGGCGGATTCGATAAAGCCGCAGGTGTTCACGATCAAAACGTCGGCCGTTTCAGGCTGCTCGGTAAAGGTATGCCCGGCGGATTTGAGCATGCCGAGCATGCGTTCGGTATCGACAAGGTTTTTGGAGCAGCCGAGAGAGATCACGCCAATGGTACTCATTCAATGTCCTCCGGAACAGATTCGTCGTTGCCATCCGGCTCGTCCTCTCCGTTGCCGAACAGCGCTTCAAATTCGCTGCGTTTAATCAGCACCTTGCGCGCCTTGCTGCCGTCGAAGCCGGACACATACTTGTGCTGCTCCATGATGTCGATCAGGCGCGCGGCGCGTGCATAGCCGACGCGAAGCCGGCGCTGGATCATGGAGATGGACGCCTGTCCGCTCTCCAGCACGATGCGTACCGCTTCGCCGAGCAGCTCGTCCTCCTGCTTGCCTTCGCCGAATACGCCGCCGGTCGCGCCGCCCTTTGCGGCATTGTCCAGATCGGAAAGCACCTGCTGGTCAAAGACGGGCTGGCGCTCCTGCACACGGAAATAATCGACTACGCGATCGACCTCCTCGTCGGAAACAAACGCGCACTGGACGCGGGTCGGCTTGTTGGCGCCGTTGGGGTGGAACAGCATGTCGCCGCGACCCAAAAGCTTTTCAGCACCCGAGGTATCCAGTATGATGCGCGAATCGATGGCGGAGGATACGGCAAAGGCGCAGCGCGAGGGGATATTGGTCTTTATCAAACCCGTAATGACGTCTGCGCTGGGGCGCTGGGTGGCCACGATCAGATGGATGCCCGAGGCGCGCCCGAGCTGTGCGATACGGCAGATGGAATCCTCCACCTCGTCGGGCGCGACCATCATGAGGTCAGCCAGCTCGTCGATAATCACGACGATCTTTGGCATGCGCTTTTCGGGATCGCTTTGCAGGGCGTTGTAGCGTGACAGCTCGCGTGCGCCGATCTCGGAAAATTTCTTGTAGCGCGCGGTCATCTCGTTGACGGCCCAGCGCAGCGCGCCGGAAGCCTTCTTGGGATCTGTCACCACGGGGATGAGCAGATGGGGCAGCGCGTCAAAAACGGAAAGCTCCACCATCTTGGGATCGACCAGTATCAGGCGCAGCTCCGCCGGCGAGGATTTATAAACCATGGAAATGATGAGGTCGTTGATACAAACGCTCTTGCCGGAGCCGGTTGCACCGGCGATGAGCATATGCGGCATTTTGCCGAGATCCGCCGTGACGACCTTGCCGCTGATGTCCTTGCCGAGCGCGAGGGTGATGGGGGAAGCGGCGGCGGCAAACTCCTTGCTCTCCACGATGTCGCGCAAAACGACCGTAGCGGTCTCCTTGTTGGGAATTTCGATGCCGATGGCAGCTTTGCCGGGGATCGGCGCTTCAATGCGCACGCGCGGCGCGGCGAGCGCCAGCGCGATATCGTTGGAAAGACCCGTGATGCGGGCAACGCGCACGCCGGGCGCCGGCTGCAACTCGAAGCGGGTGAGGACGGGGCCGACGCTGATATTGACGACCTTGGCGGATACGCTGAAGCTCTCGAGCGCCGCAATGAGCAGCTTTGCCTTCTCATTTGGGCTTTCGCTGGTTCTTGCGTAGGTCAGCGACGGTGCGTTGAGCAGATTGAACGACGGCGGCGTATAGGCGGGCATTTCCTGAGAGATCGAGGTCTCTATCGCCTGTGTGACGTCCGGGATGCTGCCGACGACGGTCGCCTTCTTCGTTTCCTTCGCGCCCTTTTTCGTTTTTTGCGGATTGTCTGCCGAGTCAGCCTGTACGGACTTTGCATGGTTGCCGAACAGCAGCGCCGTATCCGGCAGCGGAAGCGCGCTCTCCGATTCAGACGGTGCGATGGGCGCAGCGGGCTTTTTCTTTCCGGCGATGCGCGGCATGCCGGAGAGCACGTCGTCAACCGGCTCAATATCGTCCCAGTGGTCGGAGACGACCGGCGGCGCGGTGAAGGTCTTCATGCGCGCGGGAGCGCCTTTGGCGACGGGCTGAAAATCCAGAACCGCATCCATGGCGTCCGCGATGCGGTTGGCTTCTTTTTTATCGGTACGCGCTCGATGGGGCTTTTGCACGGGTTCTTCTGCTTCCGTCTGGGCGTCGCCAAAATACATCTGCTTTTTGTCCCGTCCGGCTTTTACGTTTTCCACCGCCTGCTGCACGGAGGATTCCATGCGGTTGGAGGCTTCCTGCAAGGAAAAACGCGTGACGCGGATGACGACCACAACAAGCGCCGTAATCAGCAGCACGTAGGCCAGCACCTTGCCGCCGAGCATCAGCAGCGGATAACACAGCAGCGCTCCCAAGAAGCCGCCGCCAGTTCCGGCGTTTGCGCCGATCTTGTAGGCTTCCTTGAGAAAACCCATGTAGGTAACGTCCTCGACCGGCGCGTCATAGATGACCTGAATGAGCGTAATGATACAGAGAATTGCCAAAAACATATACCAGCTGGCGCCGGAAAGCGCATCGCTGGCGCTGCCGCGGATGGATAGAATGCCAAAGCCTACGCAAAGAAACGGTATGATGTAGGCGCTGATGCCAATCATGCCGAAGATGCCGTTTGCGATTGCCTTGCCCAACACGCCCGTGCCGGAAAAAAAGAGGTACGCGCCCAGCAATATGCCCGCGCCGATCCAGCAGACGCCCGCGATCTCGCGCTTTTTCCGCTCGGTTTCTTTCTGTATTGCCCGGGTGGCGGCGGCTTTTTGCCCGCGCGATTCCGGGATGGATTCCTGCGATTGCTTCTTGGATGCCAAAGTGTGACCCCCCGATGGATATTTTGCTTATTTTGTTTCCATAAATATTCAATTTATTATACAACAACAGTTCCCGCCATGCAAATTGTGGATACTTGCCAGTGCGAATTTGATGCGATATACTAAAAACCAAGGAAGCCTCGGAGCATTCCGCCATTTTAGAGGCACGATGGCAGCAAATGGGCATTTGAATCAGCCGGGAGATAAAAATGAAGAGAATCGTAGTTTTATTGGCCGTTTCCAGCATAGCGGTTATGATGATCGGGTGTAAGCCGGAGGAAGAAATCCAAAATGTACCAACGCCCAAGCCGCAGTCAGCGGAGATTGTGGTCAATCACGAGCTGGAGGCGCCGGAACACACCGTGAACGTCAGCGGACACGGCGAGGTGATCGCAACGCCGGATTTTGCCACGATCACGGTCGGGGTGCACGCGACGGCGGATACCGCAGAGAATGCGTCCGCGCAATGCGAGGCCAATATGCAGAAGGTCTATGATACCGCCATGTCCTTTGGCGTGGCAAAGGTCGATGCGTCCATGACCGGCATTGATATTACCGCGCAGCTTCGGGAGGCCGATGGAGCAGTTACGGGGTATGTCGCAAGCGAGACGATCACGGTGGTGGTGCGCAATGTAAAGATTGCGAGCACGGTGATGAGCACGATCATCGACGCGGGCGCGAGCGAAATATCCGGCATTACCTACAGTCTTGTAGACGCGTCCAGCGCGTATCAGCAGGCGCTTGCAAAGGCGATGGAGGACGCGAAGGCAAAGGCGGACGCCGTTGCGATAGCCGCAGGAGTCAAGCTCGGCGACGTGGCTTCGGTCGTGGAAACGCCGTATAACGATTCCAAGCTCATGGGCGTGACATTTGAAAGCAGCCAGATCATCGTCTCGGCAGACGTGAGCGTTTCCTACCTGATTCCGTAAAACGGATATGGACAAAGCACAAAAGCGCGAAATGCGCTTTTGTGCTTTGTATGCGGCGAATCAAAAAAAACAGCTATTCGATTCAGCCCGTTTATCCCATGTACTCGCCCAGCTTGACGGCGATGCCCTCGGTGATGTCCAGATAGTGGTTCTTGTATTCCTCGACGGACATGCTGTTGACCTGGTCGCCCTTTCGCACGAGCGCCATCTGCGCGGAGTAGCAGTAAGCGCTGTCAAACCCGACAATGATGTGATCGATCATCGGGATGCCGACGCTCTCAAACGCGGCTTTGACGGCGGCGGTGGTTTCGTCGTCTGCCTGCGACGGCGTGGGATTTCCGGAAGGATGGTTGTGCAGCAAAATAACCGTGTGCGCCCGGTGCAGCAGCGCGTTTTCAACCAGCACCCGCTGGTAGATGCGCGCTTCGGTCAAAGACCCTGCCGACATTTCATCGCTGCTGATGATGTACTTGGATTTGTTGAGGCAAACCAGCCGCACGACTTCGTACGGCTCGCTTGCCATCAGCGCAAAGCCGTATTTTGCAACGTCGTAGGGCGTTTTCAAACGAATGCGACCCTGCGGATCCTCAAGCTTTTGCAGAGCGATGCGCTTTTGCAGATCGCTGATGAGACGCAGAAAAATCGCCGCGTTGTCTCCGATGCCGTCAATGGTCATCAATTGCAGCATATCCGCGTGTAAAACGCCGTTGATGGAGCCAAAGCGATCCAGCAGCAGATGCGCAGGTTCGTTGGTATCCCGACGCGGGATCGCGTAGGTCAAAAGAAGCTCCAGCAGCTCATGATCCGTGAAGCCGGAAAGCCCGTTTTTTGCATAACGCGCGCGCAGCCGCTCCCGGTGCCCGTCGTGGACAGATGCCATAGATTCACCTCGTAACGATTTGTTTCAATTATAGGCAGCATGTCGGCAATTGTCAAAAAATGGAAACAGATTTTGGCACGAACATGCTTTTTTTCGCTTCGCACTTGTCAAAATGCGGCCGGGAGGGTATCATATGAATATCTGTAAATTCGGAGATTTTAGCTTATGCGCCTGCTGACTGCCCGGATGCTTGCCGATTGCGGAATCGGAACGGACAGTGTTGTACTGGCCGGATTGTCCGGCGGAGCGGATTCGGTTTTTCTGCTTTTATCGCTGTGCATGGCAAGGGAGGCCGGCGAGATAACGAACGTAGCCGCCGCGCATCTGAATCACGGTATTCGCGGTGTAGACGCCGATACAGATGAAGCGTTTTGCCGGGCGCTTTGCAAAAGGCTTGACGTTCCTTTTTTTGCAGAACACGCAGACGTTCCGTCGCTTGCCAAAGAACGCGGCATGACCCTTGAAGCCGCGGCAAGAGCGGTTCGGTATGATTTTTTGCACCGCGCAAAACAGCAGGCCGGCGCGGATTGTATTGCCGTAGCGCACCATCGGGACGATCAGGCGGAGACGGTGCTGCTGCATTTGCTTCGCGGGAGCGCGCTTCGCGGACTCTGCGGCATGAAGGCGCGAACGGGCGATATTGCGCGCCCGATGCTCAAGCTGTCTCGCGGCCAGATTGAGGCGGCGCTTGCGGAATGGAAGGAACCGTACCGCATCGACGCGACAAATCACGAAATGGATGCCGAGCGAAACAAAATCCGCTGGACGCTCTTGCCGGAGCTGGCACGGTTCAATCCCGCGATTGCCGAGACGCTCTGCCGCATGGCGGACTCCATCTGCCAAGACGAGGCGTATTTGGAAAAACTTTCCATAGAAGCGCTTGACAAGGCCGCACGTCATGGCGGGTATGATAGAAAGCAGCTGGCAAAGCTGCCACTGCCGCTCAAAACGCGCGCGGTTCGTCGGATACTGGAAGCAGATAACCCCGATCTGTCGGCCGCCGATATTCGGAGAGTTTGCGACCTTCTGGAAGCGCAGACCGGAAAAAGGATTGAGCTTGGCGGCGCAAGAAGCGCATGGGTGGACGCTGAAACCGTTCGTACGGGCATTTGGCGGGAAAATGAATTCTGCCTGTCGTTTTTACCGGGAGAGACGGTGACGCTTCCCGGCGGCACGCTCCAAACTGAGATCGTGACCGCGTGGCGGCGACCCGAAGATCCTTTCGAGTTATTTTTGGAGCTGGATCAATTGCCGGAGACGCTGGAGATTCGAACAAGGCGCACAGGGGATCGGTTTTTTCCGTTGGGCGCGCCGGGCGTGAGAAAGTTATCCGATTATCTGACGGATCGCAAGGTGCCGCTGCAAGCGCGGGACATGCCGCTCTTGTGCAGCGGAAGCGAGGTGCTGGCGGTGATCGGGCATACGATTTGTGAAAAGGGCAGGATCACTGCAAATACAAGCAGGATCTTACATATGTACTATACGGAGGAGAAGCTACATGGAGAACGGTGATATCTGGAACTACGACGACCTTGAGGTGCTGGTCAGTCAGGAAGCGATTGCCGACCGGATCAAAGAGCTGGGCGCCGAGATTACGAAGGACTATCTTGGCAAAGACGTTGTGCTCATCTGCATCCTCAAGGGCGCGGTACTCTTTTTCGCGGATCTGGCGCGCGCGGTCAAGCTGCATATGCAGATGGATTTTCTGGGCATTTCCAGCTACGGGGATGCACAAAAGACGTCGGGAATCATCCGCATCAGCAAGGACATCGATACCAGCATCACCGGCAAGCATGTTATCATCGCCGAGGATATTATGGACAGCGGCCTGACCCTGTCGCACCTTCTGAAGATTCTGGAGGCGCGCGATCCCGCATCCCTCAAAACCTGTTGCTTGCTGGACAAGCCGTCGCGCAGAGAGTGCGATATTACGCCGGACTATTGCGGCTTTATCATCCCGGATAAATTTGTCGTCGGCTTCGGGCTGGACAATGTGGGCGGCTTTGACCGCAACATCCCCTTTGTCGGCGTTGTGAAAAACTGATACCAACGGAAAAGAAAGTCTGGCGGCAGGAAAACAAGGCTGTCGCCGCGGAGGAAAGATATTGAACAAAAAAATCGTAACAGCGCTGATCTGGATCATGATGCTCGGCGCAATCATCCTGATGGCAACGGGGTTCAATCCCTTTCAGGACACAACGGAGCAGCTGGATTACAGCACCGATTTTCTGAAGCTGGCGCAGCGTACGCAAGCCGGCGACACGACCGGAAAAACGATCAAGGCGATCCAGATCAATTACCGGGATGTTTACGGTCTTTATACAGGCAGTAAATATGAATTAAAGGATCTGTCAAACACCAAGCGGGCGGATTTCCACGTGGTGATTCCGTCGGAGAGCACGTTCCGCGCGGATATGGCGGCGATTGTCTACGCGGCCAATCCGGACGCTTACGAGAGCGTCGATGAGATCTCCAGCAGCGCCTATGCGTTTATCTATCAGTCCAAGATCACGCAGGAATCCGTCTGGTCGGTCATACTGCCGTACCTTCTGATTTTTGGCGCGTTCGGCATCTTCTATTATTTTCTGATGCGGCAGCAGGGCGGCGGAAAGCAAATGATGAATTTCAGCAAGTCCCATGCCCGCCTACAGCTTGGCGACAAGAACAGCGTCACATTCAAGGACGTTGCCGGTGCGGACGAGGAAAAGGACGAGCTCAAGGAGATTGTTGAATTCATGCGCGATCCTTCGCGTTTTAACGCCATCGGCGCGCGCATTCCCAAGGGTGTGCTGCTCGTCGGCCCTCCGGGCACCGGCAAAACCCTGCTTGCCAAGGCGGTCGCCGGCGAAGCAAAGGTTCCCTTTTTCTCGATTTCCGGCTCCGACTTTGTCGAGATGTTTGTCGGCGTTGGCGCATCCCGTGTGCGCGATCTGTTCCAGACGGCAAAGCGCAGCACACCGGCTGTCGTGTTTATCGATGAAATCGACGCGGTCGGCCGTCATCGCGGCGCCGGTATGGGCGGCGGACATGACGAGCGCGAGCAGACGCTCAACCAGCTTCTCGTCGAGATGGACGGTTTTGCACCCAATGAGGGCATCATCGTGATCGCGGCCACCAACCGTCCTGACATCCTCGATCCTGCCTTGCTGCGCCCCGGCCGTTTTGACCGGCAGATCACCGTGGGCTACCCGGACGTCAAGGGACGCGAGGAGATCCTCAAGGTGCATGCGCGCAACAAACCGTTGGGCAGCGACGTCAAGCTTTCCGTTTTGGCAAAGCGTACGCCGGGCTTTACGGGTGCGGACCTTGAAAACGTGCTCAACGAGGCGGCGATTCTGACCGCTCGTTCCAACAAGAAACAGATTACCATGCCGGAGATGGAGGAAGCCATCACCCGCGTGCAGATGGGCCCCGAAAAGCGCAGCCGCGTCAT
>CAZWUK010000064.1:0-12089 GCA_964636685.1 uncultured Oscillospiraceae bacterium | reverse complement strand
TGCCACAAATCAGCATACAAAAAAAAAGAATCCTGCGGGATTCTTTTTTTCTGGAGCTGATACCCGGATTCGGACCGGGGACCTCGTCATTACCAATGACGCGCTCTACCAGCTGAGCTATATCAGCAGAATTCTTTTCGCCCAACGCTTTGGCGCAGAGCGCTTTCTTTCCTGCGGAGCGCACCGCAAACCGAGCGGCTTCGGCATTCGCAACGAACCTATTATACAAAAGAGTGACACGCTTTGCAAGCATATTTACAAAAAATACTGCAAAAAGAGCACGTCATTCGTTGCCATCATTGGAAGGCTCGTCGTCAACATCGACATCTGCGGTATTCAAAAGGCGCGAAGAGACGGCGTCATCCATGCGTTCTACGTCCCGAAGCTTTCGCATGATCGCGCGAGAGCGCGTACCGATCAGCTGATCCAGATCGTTGTTGACCTGCATCAGGCGCTTTTGCGAGCTTTCCAGCGTGCTGCCAAACCGCTCAAATTCCGTTCGCACCGCACCCAGTACCTGCCACACCTCACCGCTGCGCTTTTGCAGCGCGAAGGTTCGAAAGCCCATTTGAAGACTGTTGAGCAGAGCGGCCATCGTGGAAGGCCCTGCGATATTGACGCGATAGGTGCGCTGCAATTCTTCCAAAAGTCCACGGTTGACGACCTCCGCATAGAGCCCCTCAAACGGAAGAAACATGACCGCAAACTCCGTCGTGTACGGCGGATCGATGTATTTGTCGCGGATGTCCTTTGCTTCGGACTTGATACGGGAGATCAGCTGTGCCGCCGCGCTTCGCACCTGCTCGGGAGAGCCGGATTCATACGCGTCCTGCAGCGCCCCGTACAGGTCGCCGGGGAATTTGGAATCGATGGGCAGATAGATCGGATCGCCATCCTCCGTCGGGAGTTTGACGGCATACTCGACGCGTTCTGCTCCGACGTGCTTTGTGACGACGTTTGTGGCGTACTGCTCTGGCGAGAGAATCTCCTCAAGGATGGCGCCAAGCTGGATCTCGCCAAGGATGCCGCGGGTTTTTACGTTGGCAAGCACCTTTTTCAGGTCGCCCACGCCGGTGGCGAGCGTCTGCATTTCACCAAGTCCCTTGTAGACCTGCTCCAGCCGCTCCGAAACGATGCGGAAGGACTGCGTCATTTTTGTCTCCAGCGTCTTTTGAAGCTTTTCGTCCACGACCTGGCGCATTTCTTCCAGCCGCTGATTGTTGTCTTGCTGCAATACGACAAGCCGGCGCTCCACCGTTTCGCGGATGGCGTCGAGCTTGTGCTCGTTGGTGGTTTCAAAGGTTTTGAACCGTTCCTCGGAACGGGAGGCGGAGAAGCGCTGATTTTCCGCGATCATGCCGCCGAGCGCCGAAACGGAGGTCTGCACGATGTTGGTCAGTTCCTGACGCAGTTGACCTTGCGACTGGGACAGCTCCCGCTTGAGACGCTCCACTTCGTCCTCCACCGCATTGTCTTTGGACAGGCGCAGTAAAAAAAACAGGACGAACGCGAGCAGTATGGCGCATACCGCGGCAAGAAGCAGAGTAGCTAGTTCCAAGTTAAATTCCTCCCATGGCGGCAAGGCCGAAAGCGATACAGGCCTGCGCCGCGATATAGGTTCCCATCACCGCAAGGTAGCTGAAGGAAAAGTTCTTCTCCGGCAGGAAGGTGATTGTAGACAGGACGCTGTCGGATAAGAGGAACAGCAGCGATCCGAAAAACACCACCCAACCGCCAAAGCTTGCGTGCGATACGGCAAACAGCAGCGCGGAGATGCTCATCAACGAAATAATGACCATGTAACAGGCGGTGGCAATGGCCATCTTGCGGCGCAGTCCCTTGCGCAATATGTACATTTGACAAGCGGCTGCGGCAAGATAAAGCAGCGTGACGATCAGAATAAGCGGCGCTCTGGATTGCCCGTCCAGCCGCGACAGAAAATAGATCGAATACAGAAGGTGCCCGACCCCGAATGCGACCAGCCCGAACAGGAAATATTTTTTCTTTTCCGGAAGCAGCAGCATCACGTCGCCGATGAAGCCGAACGCGATGCCAAGAAACACCAGCCACGAGACAGACTGCGCGCAGGCGGCATAGCAGCCCGCAAGCAAGGGCATAAGCAGCACCTTGGTGCAGCGGCGCAGACGGTCGTGCACCGGCGGGTAGCAGGCGTAAAGATGGGCGCCGGTCACGATAACAAACAACGTGATAAACAAATATGGCAAGCCGGTATCCCCCTCGGAAGTAATAGTCGTTGACTCAGTATAGCATATCCTCGGCAGCGGGAAAAGTGGTTCCGAAAGATCGAATATTTGCGCGTTGCGGATCGCAATCCGGGGATGCGGAGGTGGATATCCGCGCATACAGCATATTGCGACCTGAAAAAGCTACTTTTCCAGCATAATCTTGATGATTTCCTCGTCGGTGGCGCGCATGCCGCATTTGGCGAGCCTCCCGACATTTTTTATGGTGTTGTCCACGCCCTTGACCACGATGCCGTCGCCGCCGTAGAATTGCTGTCCGTTCTGGTACATATGGTAGCCAAGAATACCGGCTTCGACGGCGGTGGCGATCTTTGCCGCGCAGGACGGCTTTGCACCGTCGCAGACGATACCGGAGATGATGGCAAGCGCATTGACCACCGTATGCGCTACGGCATCATAGCCGCCACCGTACAGGTAGGCAATGCCGGCGCCCGCGCCACAGCCTGCGCAGACCGCGCCGCAAAAAGCGGAAAGCCGCCCAATGCCTGTTTTTTGATGGATGGTTACAAGATCGGAGACTATGAGCGCCCGAAACAGCGCGTCTTCCGATACGCCCAGATGCTTTGCGTACCGAATCACGGGGACGGAGGCAGTGATACCCTGATTGCCCGAACCGGAGAGAATGACCACCGGCATATCGCAGCCGCTCATACGGGCGTCCGATCCGGCAGCGGCATAGGCGCGCGCCTCGTTGCGGATGTCCGAACCGAAGTCCTGAAAAAGCACCCGACCGACATTTGCGCCGTAGTTGCCGTGAATGCCGGCTTCGGCGATGGCGCTGTTATAGGTGATTTGGCGGCGCAGCAGGTCGATGACGGGGGCAAGATCTGCCGTGTCCGCAAATTCCACGATGTCGCGCACGTTGAGAGGGGACTTGTCGCAAAGATTTTCCTCGGCGGCTTCGGCAACGTCCTGCGCTATTTGCTGCGTCCCGTCGCGCTCAATGCGGACGATGTTGGTGTGGTGGTTTGCAATGCGCACCCGTGCCGAGTGTGCATCGGAAAAAACAGTCATGTCGATGTCAAATATCAGCTCGCTGTCAGAACAGCGGATCGCGATGGGCGTATCGTTCAAAAAAGCGTCAAGATCGCGCAGCTGTTCCGGTGTGATCTCGGCAATGACCTGCAGCTGACGGCGGGCGTTTCCGGCGACAATCCCGGCCGCCGCCGCGGCGGCGATCCCCTTGCGCCCGTCCGTGTTGGGGACGACGACGCTCTTGACGTTCTTTAAGATATTTCCGCTGACGGCGATCTCCACGCGCGTTGGCAGCGCATCTAGTACCTGCCGGGCCGTTGCCGCACAGTAGGCGATGGCAATCGGTTCGGTGCAGCCCGTTGCAGGGAGCAATTCTTCTTGTAAAATGGTGTAATACGCATCGGTTATGGATTTGTCGAGCATGACGGTCAGCGCCTCCTTGTTGTGCGGGAAATGCTTTTGTTTATTATAGCATACATTGATGCTTTGCTGCAGAGGGCAAAAAAGAGGCCGCAGCAAAAGCGGCCCCTTTCGGATATAGATTTTTTGTTGCACAAGCCGCGCGGATCGCTATGCCGCTTTCTTTTGCTTTTGGTACAGCAGGGAAGAATAGAGTACCGGTAGCGCGGCAAGCAGCACGATCATGCCGACGACGAGATACCAAAGATTCATCCAGAAGGCGTTGACCAGCAGGATGACGCCGCCGATGACAAAGACAAACCACGAAAAACGATGCGTTTTGTTCCAGTTTTCCTCGTTGTCCAGCGTCCATGGCAGCTTGACGCCGATGGTGTAGTTGCTTTTGCACTTGGGCAGGTAATTGCCGAATATGACCACGATTACACCTGCAAGCGCCTGTGCAATCAGCACGATGGGGATGTTCGCGCCCATCGAGAGAAAGAGCGTAGCGGGCAGGAGTACGACGGACAACAGCGGCACAAGCCATTGGGAGAAGGTCTTGAGTGAGACGGCGGCATTTTCGTTTTTAGGGTCTTGCGTAACCCGAAAATGCGAATACAGATTGATGGCGGCCAAAAACACGGGCAGTCCGAACGCCGCCACGGCCTTTGGCACAAAGCTGTCCGGCGTACCGGCATTGTCAAAGTGAATGGCGATCTGCTCAGGCAGGCGTGCATAGAGCACGACGGAGAGGACGATCGGCAGCAGGCACACGATTGTGGACAGAACGGTTGATTTATTTTTCATCATTATTTCCTCCAAACTGCGAAAACCATAGCATGACTTCTTCAAAGACCGAGGCGTTGAGCGTGTAGAAAACATAGTTTTTATACTTGCTTTCCGTGATAAGCCCCGCCTTTTTGAGCTGTGTGAGGTGATAGGAGACTGATGCGCCGGTGATAGAAAAGGCGCTTGCAATTTCACCGGCGGATTTTTTTCCGTCTCGCAGCATCACGAGGATTTCGCGTCTGACGGGATCGGAAAGCGCCCGGAAAGTATCGGCAAAAGGCATGGCCGCACCTCCTTTGAAAACTATTTAGAAATTGATCTAAATAGAATATAGCATACGGACAACGGAAATGCAATCACTATTTAGAGATCTATTTAAATAGGCAAAAAACACTTGTCCCGTCGAACAACAAAAGTCTTTCGATAAGACAAGAGGGCTGTAGCGTTTGCTATGCCCTCTTGTGCGAAAGCGTATTTTGGTTGTTGTTATGCTGCGGGTTCTTCTTCGGGAAGCTCCGTGGCGTCATCCGGGGCGAGCTTTTCCTCTCCGCCGCCGGCGCAGCGATCGCAGGCGTCCCAACGGTTGGCGGCAAAGGCATCGTCGAGCGAGCCGCTGAAGAGGTTTTCCTCCTTGGTGTTTTTGAGATAGGAGCAGTCGCGGTCAAAGTGATAGGATTTGCCAAAGCGCGTCCAGTAGACGACGCCGTCAGCGTTCTCTTCGATGGCCTGCTGCTGCAATTGCGCCACTTCTTCGTCGCTGGGCTGCTGGTAATCGATGGAGGTTGCGGTTGCGCCGACAAACAGCGCCGCGCACAGCGCAAGAACGATGGTCTTGGTTTTCTTGTCCATCTTGTCGGATTTGACGGCGAGGAAAATGCCGATGGGCAAAAAGCAGATCAAAACCATGATTACGCCCAGCTGATGCCAGACGGTGCGCACAAACTTGCTGTCCGCGAGGCACGGCTTGATGCGGTTGGCCTTTTTCCACAGCTGCGCCGCGACGATGCAGAAGATCGCATCCAGCACCAGCGCGCCGACAAGCAGCTGCATTTCCAGCTGGTCCAGCGTGAAATTGCCATTTGCATAGGCATAGCGGAACGCAAAGAACGCGCCGACTTCTGCCGCGATGGCGAGCACCCACAGGATGATTGCGCCAATGCGCAGACCCTTGACGCTCTTTTTCCCGCCGGTGGATACAGTCTGCTTTGGCTCATCGCGCTCAACGGGCTCCTTTTTGGGCGCTTTTTCTTTTGTGACCGCTTTTTTCTTTGCAGGCGCCTTTTCCTTGGCTGCGGCGCCGTTCTTCTTTGCCAGACGCTCCTTTGCAGCTTTGAGCTGCGCCTCCTGCTCCGGCGTTAAATCTTTCTTCTTTTCCAAAATGATGTTCCCCCACTTTCCAAATTCGTCAGGACTCCCATTTGCTCCCAACATGCTATATCAGTATAGCGTTATTCGTCCTCGGATGCAATAAAAGCACTGATTTTGTCGCAGAAAAATGTGTCGCTTGCAGGAAAAGCTGCATCTCAGCCGCCGCCGCAGAGCGGCAAAAAACCGATTTCATCGCCGTCGCCGACAGGCGTGCGCATCCCCTTTTGCAGATTGATGCTTACGCCGTTGACCACGATCAAAGATACCTTTGCTTCGTGCAGCGCCTGCTTGCCGTAGCTTTTTTCAACGTACCGCAGCGCTTCTGAAACCGTGCCGAGCGCGACGTCCTCGGTATCCTTTTTTGTCATGGCGAGAAGCTTGCCCATATATCGAATCCGTGCCATACTAAATCCCCAGCTTTCTGCGCTTTTTGGGCGTCGGAACGCCGTCCCTGTCCCAACCGCGCACGCGGTAGTATTTTTGCAGCATCTTTCCAAGCGGCACGACGGTCTTTTTGTCGGCTTCGTCCTGCGGCTGCTTTGTCAAGCGGTCTGGCAGCGCGTCGTCCTTGCCCGTCAGTCCTTCTCGCAGGTTATAGAGCCGTTCCAGATTAAAGCCGAGGTCGCCCAGCGCAAGAAAGCTGCCCGTGTACATTGGAATGCCGGTGGCAAGCCTGAGCGCTTCTGCGTGCGGGAAGATATAGACGGAGTTAAAATGCAGCAGCGGCAGGGATTTTAACAGTCCGCCGACGGCAAAGCCGACATGCGTCATGACCTTGCCGACCGTCCTTGTGACGGGGTGATGCGGCCCAAGCTTATAAAAGACGCCCGGCACAAACGCCTGCGCCGTAAACAGGCAGAAGCCGCAGCTGGAGATCGCCTCCAGACCATCCTGCAAAAACACCGTAAACTGCGCCTTGGACTTTGGCGACTGCGGATCCATGGTCAAAACGCCGACCGATTCGAGCAGCGCAAGATACCCGCCGTTGAGATGACAGCCGCCGCGGTTGCTCGTGGCATAGCCAAGCCCCATGCCGACGCTGCGGCGCGGTTCGTAGGACGCCATCTCGAGCCCTTTTGCGTGCATGGCAAATTCCTTGCCGCCGTATTTCTCGGAGAGCCATTTGCTGCCGTTTGCAAGCTCACCGTAAATGCCCTCCCGCCGGGCGATCTTTTCCACTGCGTCGATTAACCCCGCCGCGTCGCCAAAATGAACGGGAAAGTCCGCCATGCCGCGCTCGTTGAGCTCCATGGCAAAGGCGATTGTTCCTGCCAGCGAGATGGTATCCATGCCGTAAATATCGCACAGGTAATTGAGCTTGAGAATCACGTTCATGTCGTGCGCATCGATGTCCGGCCCGAATAGACCGAGGGTTTCGTACTCCGGGCCTTTGACCTCCTTGCCATCCACCATCACGCGCCGTTCGCAGCGAATGGGACAGCTGACGCAGGAGCTGTTTTTGGTCAAATAGTCCTTTGCAAGCGTTTCACCGCTCACATCGAGCGCATTTTTGTCGTGTCCGTACTTGAAATTGTGCGTGGGCAGGGCGTTGGTGGAGTTTGCCTTGGTCACAAGCCCCGCGCTGCCGTAATGCGGCAGGGAGTCGCCGGTCATGGGGTGGTTTTTCAAAAACCTGACCCACTTTTTGACGTAGCGGTCGAATCTTTCACGGTCGTAGATCTCGGGACGCCGTGTGCCGTAGGCGGTGATGGCTTTGATGTTTTTTGCGCCGAGTACTGCGCCCGCACCGCAGCGACCCGCGACCCGTTCGCCGGAGACGGCAGAAGCGTAGGAGACGAGGTTTTCTCCCGCCGGGCCGATGACAAGCTTTCCATAGAGCGGCGGCAGATGCTCCTGCGTTTTTTCGGTATCCAGCCCCCAGAGGTCTGCGGCGTCGAAAAAACGGATCTCCCCGTCAAGAATTTCAATGCGACAGGGTGCGTCGGATTTTCCCCGCAGCAGGATGCCGTCAAAACCGGCTTTTTTGAGCATTACGCCGAATTGACCGCCGCAGTTGGACGAGGCGATGCCGCCGGTCAGCACGTTTTTGAACGTCATATTGAATCGGCTTGACGACGGCGCACCCGTGCCGTTCATCGGCCCCGTATTCACAATCACAAGCGCTTCGGGGGAGAGCGGGTCAATACCGGGCTCCGTCAGATCCGTCAGCAGCCGGCAGGCCAGCGTTTTGCCGCCGATGTATTTTTTGAACAGCGCTTCCGCAATGGGATAGTCGGAGACGGTCTTTTTCGAAAGATCGATCAGGGCGTATCTTGGCAGGATCATGCTTGCACCTCCTGTAACCTTATCGCGTGGAGCGGGCATTCCATTTCGCACAGACCGCAGGCAACGCACTTTTCCGGCGCGGACAGGATTGCGGTCACGTCGATGTCGCCGCGGAATACCGGCTGCCCGATCGAGAGCGCACCCGCGCGGCAGACTGACACGCACATGCTGCATGCGCTGCACAAGGAAGCGTCGATCGCGGGCTTTTTCCATTGCGCTTTGGGAACGCTTTTGCACGGCGCGCCGCAGGCGTCGAGCACAGCGCCTTTTGGGCAGACCCTGCCGCAGACGCCGCATTCTACACAGCGTTTTTGATTGATGACATGCTGTTCTTTGAGCGTGCCGGAGATGGCGAGTACGGGACAGCTTTTCTGGCAGATGGTACAGCCGATGCACAGATCGCCGATAGAATAGGCCATATGACATTCCTCCATACTGGTTGCACGTGACAGATAGGTGCATAAGATAAGTATACATCTATAATGTAGCATATGCGCGAGAGAAAAGACAATGTGAGCAGGAAATTTTCCCGTTGCATTGACAAAAAAGCCCCGTTTTACATATACTGAACGAATCACGACCACCAATGGAGAGGATAAAGACGATGCTGACCTATCAGAATTTTACAAACTATCTCAAGCAGTACCCCACGCCCGACGGAAGATTTGGAGAATTTGGCGGTCAGTATCTGCCGCCGGAGCTGGTGCCGGCGTTTCAGGAGATCGACGACGCATACGAAACCATCTGCCACAGCGCGCAGTTTATCAACGAGCTTCGGCGCATTCGGCGGGAATTTCAGGGCAGACCCACGCCGGTCTACCACTGCGAACGGCTGAGCAGAAAGCTCGGAAAATGCCAGATCTATCTCAAACGCGAGGATCTCAATCACACCGGCGCGCACAAGCTCAACCACTGCATGGGCGAGGGTCTGCTCGCAAAATACATGGGCAAGCACAAGATCATCGCCGAAACCGGCGCAGGACAGCACGGAGTGGCGCTCGCGACGGCGGCGGCCTATTTCGGGTTGGAGTGCGATGTGTATATGGGCGCTGTGGACATCAAAAAGCAAGCGCCGAACGTGACGCGCATGAAGATGCTGGGCGCGCGGGTCATCCCCGTAACCCACGGTCTGCAAACGCTCAAGGAAGCCGTGGACGCCGCTTTTGAAGCATACCTCAAGGAGTACAAGGACGCGATCTATTGCATCGGCTCTGCCGTCGGGCCGCATCCGTTCCCCAAGATGGTGCGCGATTTCCAGATGGTGGTCGGTATCGAGGCACGGGAGCAGTTTCTGGAAATGACGGGCATGCTGCCGGATACCGTCTGCGCCGCGGTGGGCGGCGGCTCGAACGCCATCGGCATGTTTGAAGCATTTCTTGCCGATCCGGTGGAGATCGTCGGCGTGGAACCGCTCGGGCGCGGCACAGGCGTCGGCGATCATGCCGCGTCCATCACCTACGGCAAAAAAGGCGTGCTGCACGGCTTTGAGAGCATGCTCCTGCAGGATGAACAGGGCGCACCGCTGCCGGTATACTCCATTGCAAGCGGCTTGGATTATCCGGCGGTCGGCCCGGAGCACGCATATCTTGCAAGCACCGGCCGCGTACACTATACGACGGTTTCCGACGATGAGGCGATGGAGGCGTTTTTCCTGCTGTGCCGCAACGAAGGGATCATTCCCGCCATCGAAAGCGCGCACGCGCTGGCGTATGCCTTGCGCTTTGCAAGAGAAAATGCGACAGGCTCCATTCTTGTCAACCTTTCGGGACGCGGCGACAAGGATATTGATTACATCCTGGAAAAATATGGGGATTCTGCGTATTTTACCGGGCGGTGATCCACAAAAAAATCTTGACACGGTTTTTTTGAATTCGTATAATGCAAAAGATATATAAAGTCCGATAGTACAAGGAAATGCCGAGGATTATCGGGCTTTCGTGGTTTTGGGGATTTTGACCCGGGGTGAAAAGGGGGTTTTTCTATGTGCGGCATCGTGGGCTATACCGGAAAAAGCGATTGTGTTCCCATCCTGATGGACGGGCTGGATACGCTGGCCTACCGCGGCTATGATTCGGCGGGCATTGCCCTCTGGGACGGGCAGGCGCTGGCACTGCGCAAAGCAAAGGGACAGCTCGATTGCCTCAAACAGACGCTGGAAAAGGAACCGATCGCCGGAACCTGCGGCATCGGGCACACCCGATGGGCAACGCACGGAGAACCCAACTATATCAATTCTCATCCGCATACCGATACGCACAAGACCCTTGCGCTGGTACACAACGGTATCATCGAAAACTATCAAAAGCTAAAGCATATGCTCACCGAGCGCGGCTGCGTTTTCGTTTCGGAGACGGACACGGAGGTCGTGGCGCAGCTTTTGGGCTATCTTTATATGGGCGATAAGCTGGCCGCCCTGTCCAATGCCGTAAGGCTTTTGGAAGGCTCGTTTGCGCTGGCGATTCTCTTTGCCGACGACCCCGATACCATCTACTGCGCCTGCAAGGACAGCCCCATGGTCGTGGGCACGGGCAAGGACGGCAGCGTGGTTGCATCCGATATTCCCGCGCTGTTGCCGCATACGCGCGACGTGTGTTTTATGGACGACCGGCAAATGGCGGCTTTGTCTGCTGACGGCATCCGTTTTTATGATGAATTCGGCGTGGAGATCACAAAACAGACCGTCCATGTGGACTGGGATGTGGAGGCCGCCAAAAAGGGCAATTACGAACACTATATGATGAAGGAGATCTGCGAACAGCCCGAGGCGTTCAAAAAGACGCTCGAGCAGTACGCGGATGTCAAAAGCTTCACCCTCAAAGCCGACATGTTCCCGTGGACGGAGCAGGAGGCAAAGACGCTGGGACTTCTTCGCATCGTCAGCTGCGGAACGGCGTTTCACGCGGCGATGCTCGGCAAAAAGTTTATCGAGCGGATGGCGAAGCTTTCCGTGGACGTGGACATTGCTTCGGAATTTCGCTATGGAGACGCCAGGCTTTTGCCCGGCGAATCGCTCATGGTCGTTTCCCAGTCCGGCGAAACGGCGGATACCATCGCCGCTATGCGCCTTGGCAAGAGCCGCGGCATGAGGACGTTTGCCGTTTGCAACGTGATCGGCAGCACGATTGCGCGCGAGGTCGATCAGGTTTTGTATACCTATGCAGGGCCGGAGATCGCCGTTGCATCGACAAAGGCGTATTTGACGCAGATTCTCGTGCTCTACATGACGGCGCTCGATCTTGCGCACAAGCGCGGCGAGATGACGGATGCACAGGTTTCCGCCCGTATTGAGGAGATGACAAAGCTCCCTGCCGCCATGCAGAAGATCCTTGATAACCGCGAACGCATCCAGTTTTTTGCAAGCCGGGTATTTTCCAGCAAGCATGTATTTTTCATCGGTCGGGGCATTGACTATGCGCTGGCGCTGGAGGCTGCCCTAAAGCTCAAGGAGATCTCCTATATCCATTCAGAAGCTTATGCAGCCGGCGAACTCAAACACGGAACCATCGCTCTGATCGAGGATGGCTCGCTTGTGGTGGCGCTTGCTACCCAGCCGGAGCTGCTCCAGAAGATGGGCAGCAACATGGAGGAGGTCAAGGTGCGCGGCGCCAAGGTGCTTGCGCTCACCAACGGTCACTGGGACGGCGCTGCGGAACATGCCCACGAACAATGGGAGATCGAACCGGTCGATCCGACGCTCGCACCCATGCTTGCCATCGTCCCCATGCAGCTGCTGGCCTACTACATGGCGGTACAGAAAGGCTGCTCCGTTGGCAAACGGCGCAACCTTGCCAAGAGCGTCAGGGTGGTATAGGGCCTCCGTCGGCTCCCGCGTCGGCGGGTGTTTTCTTGTGTGCATCCTGCGGCGCTGCCGCCGAATGCAGGCAACGCGGCTTGCCTGCCGCCGATGGCGACGGGCGGCAAGCCGCGCAAAGGATGGGCTGCGGACGCGCATGTCGTCCTTGCCCATGGAGTCAGGGGGTTCTGCGGAGGGTTTTGTTTGTGCATGCA
>CAZWUK010000063.1:0-12231 GCA_964636685.1 uncultured Oscillospiraceae bacterium | reverse complement strand
TCGTTGATCCGCTTTTTGCGTTCCGCAACATCCTTTCGCAGCGCCGGATCGATCTCCGTCAATTCCACATCCGGGTGGCGCAGTAAACGCTCCCGAATCTGCAATCCCGTCGTTCCCTCCTGTCCGTCGATAAACACGCGGATCATAGCGTCGCCACCTTCTGTCTCACATGCTCAATTTGCATTTTCACCTGCTCGGGTGCAGGCCCGCCAAATACCTTGCGTCCATTGACGCTGGTCAGCAGATCGATGGCTTCGTATACGTCGCTTTCAAAGAGCGTTGCAAACTTTTTGTATTCTGCAAGCGGCAAGGTTTCCAGCGTGCAATCCAGCTCCATGCAGCGCCGCACCAGTTCGCCCGATACCTTGTAGGCGTCGCGAAACGGCATCCCTTTTCGAACAAGATAGTCCGCAAGGTCGGTGGCGTTGATAAAGCCGCGGCTTGCCGCCTGCTGCATGACCTCTTTGTGAAATACCGCGTTTTTAATCAGATCCGGCAGGATCGAAACACAGCAGATCGCGGTGTCCAGCGCGTCAAAGACCGCTTCCTTATCCTCCTGCATATCCTTGTTGTAGGAAAGCGGCAGGCCTTTAAGCATGGTCAAAAGCGTAAACAGATCGCCGTAGACCCGTCCGGTCTTTCCGCGGATCAGCTCTGGAATGTCGGGGTTCTTTTTTTGCGGCATGATCGAGCTTCCCGTCGAAAACCGATCCGACAGCGTAACAAAATGAAACTCCCAGCTGCTCCAGAGCACAAGCTCTTCGGCAAAGCGCGACAGGTGCATCATCAGAATGGAAACATCCGCCAGCAGCTCCACGACAAAATCGCGATCGCTGACGCAGTCCATACTGTTTTCACCCACCGACAAAAATCCCAACGCGTCGCAAACGCTCTGCCGGTCGAGCGCATAGGTCGTACCCGCCAGCGCGCCGCTGCCGAGCGGCAGCACCAACGTGCGCTTTTTGCAGTCCTGCAACCGTTCAATGTCACGCAGCAGCATCTGGGCATATGCCATCAGATGGTGACCGAGCGTCACCGGCTGTGCCCGCTGCATATGCGTGTAGCCCGGCATGACCGTTTCCAGATGCTCTGACGCCGTGTCGCACAGCGCGTCTACCGTCGTTTTGATCTCCGGTACCAGCGCGTCGATCCCATCCTTGAGATACAGGCGCAGATCCAGCGCGACCTGATCGTTGCGGCTGCGCGCGGTATGCAGCTTTTTGCCCGGCTGCCCGATGCGCTCTGTCAGTTCCCCTTCCACAAAGGTATGGACATCCTCCGCCGTCGGATCAACACAAAGCTTTCCACTTTCCACATCCGAGAGAATCCCAGTCAGTCCGTTGACGATCAGATCGCATTCTTTTTCTGTCAATACGCCGATCTTACAAAGCATATTCGCATGGGCAACGGAGCCCTCGACGTCTTGACGAAGCATCCGCGCATCAAATCCAATCGAGGCGTTGAGCGCGTTCACACGTTCGTCCACCTCACCCGAGAGTCTTCCTGCCCACAGTTTCATTTGCCTTCTCCGTCCTTACTGTTGTGATTTCATCTTTGCATCCAGCGTTGCCTGAATCTTTGTCGGCAGGCTGTACAGGTTCACAAAGCCCTGACTGTCGGACTGGTCGTAGACTTCGTCCTCGTCGAAGGTCGCAATATCCGCGTCATAGAGCGAATAGGGGCTCGTCATGCCGGCGTCGATGATATTGCCCTTGTAAAGCTTGAGCTTCACGCTGCCGGTAACGCATTGCTGCGTCTCGTCTACAAATGCGCTCAGCGCCTTGCGAAGCGGCGAAAACCACAGACCGTTATACACAAGATCCGCAAACTCCAGCGCCATCCGCTGCTTGTAATGCTGCGTCAGCTTATCCAGGCAGATCTGCTCAAGCTTGTCATGCGCATGATACAGAATCGCGCCGCCCGGCGTTTCGTAGACGCCTCTGCACTTCATGCCGACCAAACGGTTTTCCACCATGTCCAGTATGCCAATGCCATGCTTGCCGCCCAAAGCGTTCAGCTTTGCGACCAGGGCGACCGGATCGAGCTTTTCGCCGTTGACGGCAACGGGAATGCCCTTTTCAAAATCGATCGTGAGATATTCCGCGGTATCCGGCGCTTCCTCGGGCGTGCAGCCAAGCTCCATATTGCCGGCATACTTGGGTTCGTTTGCGGGATTTTCCAGCTCCAGACCTTCATGGGAAAGGTGCCAGAGGTTCTTGTCCTTGGAATAGTTGTTCTCTCTGGAGATCTTCAGCGGGATCTGATGCGCTTCGGCGTATTCAATCTCCTGCTCCCGGCTCTTGATGTCCCAGATACGCCACGGTGCGATGATCGGGATCTTGGGCAAAAACGCCCGGATGCCCAGTTCAAAACGCACCTGATCGTTGCCCTTTCCGGTGCAGCCGTGTACGATAGCGTCCGCATTCTCTTTGACGGCGATTTCCGCAATGCGCTTTGCAATGACCGGCCGTGCAAACGAAGTGCCCAATAAGTACTTGTTTTCATAGACCGCGCCGGCCTGCATCGTCGGATAGATATAGTCCGTGATAAACTCTTTTTTGAGATCCAGAATATACAGCTTGGAAGCGCCGGTCTTCTCCGCCTTCTCCGTCAAACCGTCCAATTCTCCGGCAAGCCCGACGTCCGCCGCAACCGCAATCACCTCACAGCCTTCGTAGTGCTCCTTCAGCCAGGGTATTATGATCGAGGTATCCAAACCGCCCGAATATGCCAATACAAATTTTTTACCCATCGTTGCCGCTCCTTGTATTTATATTCTTATTATTGGTATAATTATACATTCTTTTTGCGGGTTGTCAACAGATAATTGCATATAATTTGTATATTCTATTATATTTTGATACTATTCTGCATATTATTTCAGCTTTCCTATGTTGGACGTATGCGGTATAATAGCATTGTTACTTTGATCGAAGGGGAAAGTTGCCATGCCATATGAAGTTTCGGTCGTAAAATGTATCAATTATGAAGCCAATTTGCTGGAAGCTGCGCTCAACGATGCTTTTTTACCGATCGACGCTCTTTCTTTTGTGCATCCGGGCATGAAAATTGCGATCAAAGCAAATCTTGTGACCTTTAAAAAGCCCCAAGCCGCCGCCACCGTTCACCCGGCGCTGCTCACGGCCTTGTGCAAGCTGCTGATCGACCGCGGCGCCAGCGTCGTCGTTGGCGACAGTCCCGGGGGGTTGTTCACGCCCGCATATCTTGCCACGGTGTATAATGCCACGGATGCACATGCCGTAGAGCAGACGGGGGCAGTGCTCAACACCGACTGCCGCGAACGTGAAGCGCGGTACCCGGAAGCAAAAATTCTCAAGCGTTTTTCCTATACCTCCTATCTTGACGATGCGGACGCCGTTATCAATGTTTGCAAGCTCAAAACGCACGCCATGATGGGCATGACCTGCGCCGCAAAGAACATGTTCGGCGTGATTCCCGGAACAAAAAAGCCGGAGATGCACTACCGTTTCCCCGACCAGAACGATTTTGCAGATATGATCGTGGATCTCAACGAATATCGTAGACCGGAGCTCGTCGTGGTGGACGCCGTCGTCGGCATGGAGGGCAACGGCCCAAATTCCGGTACGCCTCGGAAGATCGGCGCGATTCTGGCAGGGAGAAATCCCTATCTCGTCGATCTTGCCGCAGCAAAAATCATCGGCATCCCGTTTGCAGACGTCCCCGTCTCGCAGGCGGCCTACCGGCGCGAGCTGGCGCCGGACGCCGTCGATAACGTTTCTGTCTTTGGGGATCTTGACGCGCTGTGCGTCTCGGATTATCAACTGCTCCGCGCGCGAAAAACCGATCTTTGCAACAATAGGGTGCTGCAAAGCGTCTGCGCTGTTTGTCTGTCCGCAAAGCCCGCACTGACCCCGCAGAAATGCGTCGGCTGCGAGATCTGCAAAAAGACCTGTCCTGTGCGCGCGATTACCATGACGCGTCAAAAGCCGGTGATCGACCGCACGCGCTGCATCCGCTGCTTTTGCTGTCAGGAATTCTGCCCGCAGGGCGCGCTGCGCCAGAAGCGCCCGTTGGTTGCGCGTGTTTTGCAGAAATAGCAAAATGACCGCCGCCATACGCGATCGGTCGCCGTTTCGGTGAATGAATCGCCGCAGCCGGAGCAAAGCCTCCGGGGGACTGCGCCCCCCAACCCCATAGGATTTTTTGACAAGCTGCCTTCTCGTTATTTTACGGGAGGCTTTTTAAATTTCAACGGAACGCTTTAAAAGTATCGCCCCCCTCCCTTGCATTGAAACGCGCGCGTCTCCTGCTTGAAAGCGCGCCCCGCATTGCAGACCGTTTTCTTTTATCACCCGTCGCATCCTTTTGCAATCTGTTTGCTAGAGTGTGTTTTTAAAGTCTGCAAGATGAAATTTGCGTCATCGGCTTGCAGATTGAGGCAAAAAACGTAGGCTTAGTGGTGCTAAGGCGAGGCTTTTTAACGAAAATATGCAGGCCGAGGGCGTGAAATTGCGCTTGCGTGATTTTGGAAACACGCTCTGGTTTGTCTTTCCTTAACCTCGATTTAACATATCTAACCTTTTTCATTTTACACGGCGAGTTTACCATGGAAGCATGAATAAAAGAAAAAGCAAAGAGGAGAAAGAAAAATGAAAAGGTTGATGGGTTTTATGCTTGCTCTCGGCACGCTGCTGTTTGCACTTACCGGCTGCTCGCAAAAAGCAGCCTCCGGCACAGTCTCGACAGACGGCTCTACCTCCATGGAAAAAGTGATCGGCGCGCTGGGCGAAGCCTTTATGGAAAACAACAACGGTACAACGTTTACTTACAATCCAACGGGTTCCGGCAGCGGCATTACCGCAGTTGCAGAGGGTCGCTGCGACATTGGACTTTCCAGCCGCTCGTTAAAGGACGAGGAAAAAGCGCAGGGCTTGACCGAAACCGTACTGGCCTATGACGGCATTGCGCTCATCGTCAATCCGGCAAACGCCGCATCCGACCTGAGCGTGGAACAGGTTGCCGCGATCTATACGGGAAAGATCACAAATTGGAGCGAGCTTGGCGGTAACGATGCTGAAATCGTCTTGATCGGTCGCGAAGCAGGCAGCGGTACGCGCGACGGGTTTGAAACCATCACGGGCACGAAGGATACGTGCAACTATCGTCAGGAGTTGACCAGCACGGGCGACGTGATCGCAACTGTTGCGCAGAACCCCGACGCCATCGGCTATGCGTCTCTGGCTTCGATCAAGAGCAGCGTCAAGGCAATCGCGGTCAACGGCGTCACGCCGAGCGAAGACAGCGTCAAAGACGGCAGCTACCTCGTGCAGCGTCCCTTCGTGCTGGTGACAAAGTCCAACGCCGCACTCTCCCAAACGGCGCAGGCGTTCTTCGACTTCGCAACCTCCGAAGCCGCGTCCGAAATCATCTCGGCTGCCGGAGCCGTCGCAGCCCATTGAAAAGCGATAACCGCAAGGCGCTTCCCAAACGGGAGCGCCAAAGTCCTATCCCGAAAAGGAATGAAGCAATGAAGCATCACGATTTACACCGGCTCGTCGAGCGCGTCATGTACGGCATATTTCTGCTGCTGGGTCTTATCACCGTTGGCAGCGTGCTGTTGATTACCTTCTATCTTGTCGTCTCCGGTATCCCCGCCATCCGCGAGATCGGTCTTTTTGACTTCCTGTTTGGAGAAAAGTGGGCCTCCACCGCCGCAGAGCCTGCCTACGGTATCCTGCCGTTTATCCTGACCTCCGTATACGGCACCGCAGGCGCTATTCTTCTGGGCGTGCCCATCGGATTCTTTACAGCGGTATATCTCAGCAAGGCGGCGCCGCCCCGCGTCAAAACGGTCGCTTCCGCCGCAGTCGGTCTGCTCGCGGGAATCCCTTCCGTCGTTTACGGCTTGGTTGGCATGCTGGTGCTGGTGCCCGCCATTCGAACGGTGTTCCACGTTCCGGATGGCGCGAGTCTGCTTGCCGCCATCGTGGTGCTCGCCGTCATGATACTGCCGTCGATCATCAAGGTATCCATGACGGCGCTTGACGCGGTATCTGCCGCGCGTGGCCTACAATCTGGATAAGCCGTTCCATCGCTGCTGCGCCTGCGGCAAACAGGCGCTGACCATGTGGGTGGTTGATAACGGAATGCGGAAGAGAAAGGAAAGAGGCTGTAGCAAAAGGAAACCTTGCAAATATTCATGGACAGGCAAGGTTTCTTTTTATTTGCATAAAAATGAATCACGGAGGTGATGCAGCCTGACAAATCCCGCCGCCTATATTCTTTGTGTCGTCTGCGCAGGTAGTTTAGTTGCTTCCCGCAACAAGCAATAGCAGTCCGCCTAGGCTATGGATCGGGATAATGCCGCTTACAACAAGCATTGTGCATGGGCGCAAAAAGTGGCGTGGTGAAAACTGAATAGCAAACACCATACCTATCCCTCTGTGCTTGCATGGCGGGGTATTGATATGCCAAAGCAGCATCCCTTTGTAGATCGTCAGAAAAAATGTTATGAAAAGAGACTCATGCGGGCTGGTTTTGTATTTTGGAGCTCGCGGGTACTACGATAAGTCTTAAATCAGGCAAAAGGCTGATGATTTCACATCTGAAGAAGACCGCTGTTTGAAAGGAAACGCTTTTCTCGTATACGAGGAACGTCGTTTTCTAAAAAACCATATCAGTTCCTAAAAAAGTGTGCCGCTTTTATGAACTTGTCTGTGTAAAATAGAATGAAAGAATCGTTTGATTCAGTCTCGACATGCTCGGCACCGACAATACTATTGCAGCAGAATAGAACGCGGCCAAATGGCATTCGGAAATCAACCATCCATGTGCATGGGGTTCGGCTGCAATGCCGCCGGCGTAACGGGCTGCCGCATCATCGATTCCAAACGCGAACGGCTGCTTGCCATCCTGACCAACAGCTTTGTTCCCTGCAACGGACGTTTTGCGCCACCGCACAAAGGGAAAGAAAATGCTTTCTAACCGCTGACAAACAGGACGAGGATGTCCAATTTTCCCTGACGCTACGGGACTTTTCGGACTTTCCGCAAAAGCTCCGTGCATATCGCAAAAAACTTGCCCTTACACAGGAGGCAATGGCACAGTTCATTGGGACGAATCCATTGACACTGCGAACTTGGGAGCAGGGCAAGGCAAAACCGCCCTATCGGATGATACGGAAGTGTCTCAAAAGGTTTGACGAGAAAGACGATTCAAATTAGTACCACGGATGAAAAGCAAGCCTTTCGTGTAGTATGAGGGGCTTGCTTTTTCTTTGGAGTTATTTCGTTCTGATATGTAATTCTTTCAGGCTACGCGTTTGTTTTATCATGTGGCGCGCAAGCGCCCGTCAATCCACCAGTTCAACGATACCGCTGTATTTCTCAAATTCTTCCTTAGAAAACAGCTCTGGCGAACGCTTCAGGATAGACGCTAAATCCGAAAGCAACTCGCCAACCAGCTCATAATAGTCATCGCCACCGGCAGAATTGTGCAAATCGTTATTATGCAGAATCTCGTGCATTCTAAAAATAATGTATGCGCTTGTTCGGTCATCTGCGTATCGCAGGGCAGCGTACAATGGCTCGGCTGCCTGATACATCTGTTCCCGCGCCCGGTCATTGCATGAATTCTGGATATAGGAAGTACTCCAGGCATCCAGCTTTTTCAACGCCCGTTCGATATCGCTTGTTGACGGTGCAACTATCAATTTTAGGTGACTTTCCGTTTCCTTATTATTGCACAACTGTTCGAAAATATCGATCAGTTGCTCCTTACTCATTTTTTCTATGGTAGCTTTCAGATTATTTTGCATAATCATCCCTCCCTCCCATTTTTGACGCATCCAACAGTTCTCCCGCAATATCGGCATTTTCAAAGCGCATGACGCTTTCCTCGCTTTTTCCAAAAGAGAGGAAATGGATGCTGCCGTACCAAACGATGGTCTTGTCAATCACCGCATATTTCTGGTGAATTTGATCTTGCAGAATGACATGAATTCCGGCTGTTTTCAATGTTTCCACCAAGCGTGTAATATCGGCTTGGTGGTTTAGCTGATAATCCTCCGGCGGACGCGTGATGATGGTAATGCTTGCACCGTTACGAAGGGACGCTGTCAACAATTGCAGCATCGAAGTCACTCTGCCCTTTTGCATAGACGGACTCACCAACCAAATTTCCTGTCCGGCATTTGTAATATCCTCGGCAAAGGGAGCGTAAAAGCTGTGGTGGTCGAAAATCGTCCCGGGGCGATGATCCATAGCCGCTGCTTTCGCCTGATATCCAAGTTCTCGATAACCGTGCAAACGTTTTTGATACATACGCTCCAGCATGTTTATGTGGATATCTACATAGTCGTAGATGCGCACCTCATGTTTGCCCTGGTAAGACCGGTGAAGCCGTCCAGCATATTGTGCCAGCGTTCCCTTCCATGCAATGGGCATGGCAAGAAACAGCGTATCCAGCCTAGGCTCGTCAAATCCCTCTCCAATATATTTGCCTGTGGCAACCACGACAAGCTGTTCGCTTGCTGGTACCGCCTTGAGCTGTTCCAGCTTTTCACGCTTGACCTTTTGCCCATCTCTGCCAATAAGCAGCAGCACATTCCTACAGCCGTCGCCAATCAGCTTGCTCAAAGCAAGCGCATGCTCCTTGCGTTCGGTAAGCACCAGTGGCGAACGTCCCTCTGCCAACGCGGCAAGGACATCTTTTGCAATGAAACGATTCCTGTTTTCATTTTCTGTGATCCTTGAATATAGTTCCTGTATAGAAAGCTCGCCCGCATTCGGAACGCGCAAGAGTGTGAAACGCGGAATCATAAAATAGTCAAAACCCCGTCTCTCGTTCTGCGACCTTGCATCTACACGATAGCGGATTGGGCCGCATTGCATGAAGATAATGGGGTGGTGTCCATCCTGCCGTATGGGTGTTGCGGACAGTCCGTACACATATTCGGCTGTCACAGCGGCAAGAACACGCTCGAAGCTTACCGCTGGAACGTGATGGCACTCGTCGCAAATCACCATGCCGTAGTCCTGAATGAAGCCTTTGACTTCATCACCTTCCATGAGCGACTGCATTACAGCAATGTCCACAATCCCATTCATGGAGTGCTTGCCGCCGCCGATTTGCCCGATGAGACTATGCTTTTGCTTGCGTCCGCGCTTCGGTGGAACTTCAGGCAACGGTTCACTGATAATCAAAAACTGTTCCAACGCTTTTTTCCATTGTGCCAAAAGAGCAGTAGAATGCACAAGTATCAGTGTGTTGATCTTCCTTGTTCCAATCAAATATGCGCCGATAACAGTCTTGCCAAAAGCGGTCGTGGCTGAAAGCACGCCCGTTTCATTTGCGAGCAGCGCTTCCGCTGCCGGGCGCTGCTCCTGCCGAAGTTCGCCGTTGAATATGACGTCAATACCGCGTCCAACGCCTCTTTTGTCGCTTAGGTTGTAATTGGGCAGCAGCTTCACCACGCTATCTAGGCAGCCCCGTGGCAACTTGATGTATTCCGGCAGCACCTGCGCCGTATCAATGACCCGTGGTTTGTTGTAGGTTGGCAAGCGCATCGCCTGGGCTTTGTAGAAATCGGGGTTGCGAAACACAGCCAAGCGTTTGATTCTATTTTGCGCCCGTGGGGATAATCCGTCTCTTTTTATATAGAGCCCGTCCACCAGTGTGAGCTCCACAACAGCCGGAAAGTCCTGCGCTGTGAGTTTCGCCGGCTTCGTTGGTTCCCATGGCTTCCCATCTTCCTGCTCTACCGCTGCCAACTCGCCAAGCTCCCCATTGGTACAAATGCTTGCCAGAAGATCGGGCAGCGCTTCGGTTGCTATTCGTTCTATACTCGATAGATACGCCCACTGGTCAGGCCAAGGCTGAAATGCCTCATCCACAAATACGCTGTTTCCAACCTTACGGGCACGTCCTTGCAACGGCAAAGCGATTAGATTGCCAAAGCCGCCCTTCGGCAATGTGTCCTGATTGGGAAATAGGCGGTCATAGGAGACCATCTTTAGTTCCGGCCGACGCTCCATTGTATGGGTCAAAAGACCAGTACCCAGCTTTCGCGCGTCAGCGGACGACACCGGCTGGATGAAAAAGAACCAGACGTGTCCCCCATTTCCGGAACGGGAGCGCTCGATAGCTGGAGACAATCCGAATGCACGACTTGTTTTGGCAAACGCCTCTACATCCTGCTGCCAACCCTCACCGTCAAAATCCACTGCCAGAAAGTGTGTGCTCTCATCCGGAAGCATGGCATAAGCGCCAATTACATCCCTTCCATATACGTCGTTTCCTTCCAAATGCCGGTAAATATCATTGTCCGACAGCGGCAAAAGCTTTCGGCTTTTGCAGCGTGTGCAGGGGGTATTGCGCTTATCGCAGAGCCCAGACACCCACTCGTTCCCGCAGGCTGGGGAATAACCGGACTTCCCGGTTTTCGGATTCTGCCAGCGCTTGGCAAACACATCTTCCCGCCCACGAAAGAGTGTGCGAAAAAGAGCGACTTTAGCATCACTAGGACTGGTATGATTGATACATGCGCTGGAATCCAGGATTGCCTCCGCCCTTGTCCTCCACATTTCCTCCGGGCATGCAACACGCGTACCTGCCTCATCTTGGCAAATAACGATAACCCCGCTTCCATCTACTAAAGGAACGCATTCCAAAAACGTATAATATTTCCCATTCCATAGGGCGACTTGGTTGAGGTCTAGCATGTTACTACCATTCCTTCAAATACCGTTTAAGCAGGAAGGCACAGAAATAGGGGAAGGTGTAAATGCCATCGCTGATCCCAATGTTACCGGCTGCGAATTTAATACCGGAGCGGATATCGCCATACTTTTCGCTTTCAATCAGCGTCCGCAGAGATTTCGTTTTTCCGCCCTTTGCTTTTACCTCAACAGGAATCAATTCGGAGGCGGTGCGGACAAAGAAGTCCTCCTCTAAGGTGGAATCCTCTCGTTTGTAGTAATACAAACCGTATCCGCTCTTAACCAGCGCCTCCGCTATGACATTTTCATATAGCGCCCCCTTGTATACGCCTAAGTTTCGATTGGCGCGCAAATCCTCCTGCGCCTCGTCGTCCAACATAGCCACAAGCAATCCGCTGTCGGCAAAATAGATCTTGTATTTCGTCTCATCATAATTGCCCTTGAGCGGCAGCTCAGGAAAGTTGAGGCAATAGCATAGATTGGTCATCCCGGCGTCGTTCAGCCATTCGATGCAGCCGCGATAGTCCTTAAACCGCGCGCCACTGGCCACCTTGGATATCTGGAATTTCTTGTTGTCTTTGGCAAGCTGCGGCGGAATCTGATTGAATACGTTGAGAATCCGCGTTTGATCTACGCCCTCGGCATACTTGCGGATATCCTCTTTGTAGTCTGCAATGAGCTGCCGTTGGATAGCCAGAGACCCTTCAAAGGTGCCTTTCTCGATGTATTCACGGACAACCGCCGGCATGCCGCCGAGGATACAAAAGTCGAGAAAGAGAGCGAACCCAACCGACAATTCAACGTCGTTGAAGGGCGTTTGCTCTTTCATATGGTATAGAATATCCACGACAAAATCAGCGCTGTAGCCCTTGGCCCACAGGAATTCTTCAAAATCCAAAGAGAACATCTCGTAATCGGTCTTGTATCCAACGCTGTTGCTTTCAATGCGCCTGTAGTGAATCCCCAACATGGAACCACTGCAAATTACATCAAAGCGTCCGTCGATATCAAAAAACTTCAATGCAGTTGAAATCTCGGGGAACTCCTGCAACTCATCAAAGAAAATCAGCGTTTCTCCTGCCACAAACCGTTTGGATGGATCCATGCGTGAGATGTTTTTTATGATATCATCCACCTTGTACCCGTCTACGGTTATCAGCTTGTACTTGGGTTCTTCCACGAAATTGATTTCAATTACATTCTTGTAATTTGCATTACAAAACCTGCGAATGGACTCCGTCTTCCCAATCTGTCGGGGGCCCTTCACAATCAAGGGCCTTCTGTCCGGATTGGCTTTCCATTCGCCAAGAAAGGCGTCTATCTTTCTTTTTAGATAAAGCACATTGATAGCCTCCATTTGCTTTCTCATGCTATTATACCCTGCATTTGGAAGTAAAATCAACCAGATAGCAAAAACATGAGCGAATACGTTAATGGATATACTATTTTTAGAGCGATTATCTTTTATTTTGTTGCAAAATCGAAGCGAGAACACGTTTGCTTAATCGGTAACTTCCTATACAAAGCATCG
>CAZWUK010000062.1:0-12732 GCA_964636685.1 uncultured Oscillospiraceae bacterium | reverse complement strand
TGCCCGAAAGGGTTAGAACTGGGAATAATCCGAAAAATCGAAATCAGAAAATTCCGAGTAATCAGAGAATTGATCCATAAAGCTATCAATCGATTCGGAGGTAACGTCGCTTGTGAGCAGCTTTACGACAAACGTTGTCCAGAGCAGCGAAAACGCGATGACGACCGCCGAGATGACGGTACCGGCAATCGCCAGCCCTTTTTTTCCGTTACGCTTTTTGGCAAGGCAGATGCCGATGATGGAAAACACCAGACCGAACAACCCGATCTCGACGCCGTAATAGGGTAACAGACAGATCAAAAGCGCGCAAATTGAAAGAATAAACCCAACGATACCGGCCCAATTGCCGCGTTTTTGTGCGGTAATCGGCGGCTGTGCCGAATTGGACTGGTACGCAGAAGCCTGCGCTTCAGGACGGTAAGCGTTAAAGGCTGCCGCCTGCGGCTGCGTGTAGCCGGCATAGGGCTCTGCCTGCCGACAGTCCGTCTGCACGGGCGCTTCAGAAGCGTTATACGGATCGCTCTGGGGCTGCGTGGACTGCGGCGATACTTGCAGACACTCCTGACCGCAAGCGCTGCAGAACTTGGCCAAATCGTCAATCGGCGCACCGCAATGGGTACAGTATTTCATATTTCTGTCCTCCGATGATAGTCAAATTTCTTATTTCGACCAGTATACCATAAAACAGTCATTCGTCAAAATCAATCCCCGTCCATGGGCTTAAAGCCCTCGCCGTGCACCTCCGCGGCATTTGTGACGAAGATAAAGGCGCTTTTGTCGTGCTGCTTGATCGCGCGGAGAGTCTGGGTGAGGACGTTTCTTCGGGTAACGACCATCAGCACCTGCTTGCCGCGATTGGAGTATCCGCCGCGACCATCGACGATGGTAACGCCGCGTCCCAGCTCCTGCGCGAGAATTTGGTTCAGCTCGCTACCGTGCTCCGTAACGACATAAACAACCTTGGCGTAGTCCACGCCCTGCATGATGCTGTCAATCATCTTTGTTGTGACAAACAACGTGACGATGGAATAGAGCGCGACCTCGATGTCACGGAATACGATCATGGCAAATATGATGACGCAGGAATCCACACATAGCAGCAGTGAACCCATGGAAACATTTGGAAGCACGCGATTGAGCATCATGCTGATGAGATCCGTGCCGCCGGTCGTCGCGCCGCGCAGAAAGATGATTCCCATGCCGACGCCCATAATGACGCCGCCCAGCACCGCCGCAAGCAGGGGGTTATTCACATACGCGGGAAGAATGGGGGTGAGAAGGTCGATAAAGAGGGACAGCAGCACCGTGCCGATAAGCGTTTTTACCAGCGGCTTAAACCCGAGTTTCCACAATGCCAAAAGCACAAGCGGCACATTCAAAAGGAACGTCCATAGACCCACGCGGATGGGAGAAATATACGCCAGCGCGGTGGCAAGACCTGAAACGCCGCCGGGGGCGATGTTGTTGGGAATTGTAAACATGACAAGCCCCGCGGCAACAAGCAGCGCGCCTGCAACGATCACCGTAATATCGATCAGCCACTGCGAGATGGTCTGCTTCATGGGTTCAGCCTCGAAAGCGATTCGGGTACGAACACGCCGTCCTTGCGAATGAGCTTTCCGTCAAACCAGATCTCACCGCCGCCATACGCTTTTGTCTGGATGCAAACGATATCCAGATGCAGCTGGGAGTGGTTGCCATTGGGCGCTGAGGCATAGGAATTGCCGGGCGTGAGATGGAAGGAGCCGCCGATCTTTTCGTCATAGAGCGTATTGCCGATGGCGCGATCGATGGCGTTGTTGACGCCGAGCGCAAATTCGCCAAGATAGCGTGCGCCTTCGTCCGCGTTCAGCAGATCGTTGAAGCCTTTGCTGTCGCCGGCGCAGGTTGCTTCCTCGATATGCCCTTTTTTGAACACCAGGCGCGGCGATTCAAACTTTTTGCCGTATCGCATGGCCGCAGTGTTGTAGTGCACATACCCGTTGGCACTGTCGCGGACGGGAGCTGTGTAAACCTCGCCGTCGGGGATGTTTCGCTCGCCGATGCAGGGGACGACGTTCATGCCCGCAATCGAGAAGCGGATATCCGTATCTGGCCCGACAATGCGCACATCGTTTGTTTTTTGCATCAGCTCGATGAGCGGTTCCATGCTGCGGTGCATGGCGTCATAGTCCACCAATGCCGCATTCAGGAAAAAATCGAAGAAATCGTCATAGCACATGCCGGCCTTCTGCGCGTCCGCCATGGTGGGCCAATGCAGATAGACCCAGCGACGTTCGTCGATCATCAGATCGCGGATGGGCTTGTTTTCCTTGCGATACAGCGCCAGCGCGCGGCTGTTGACGCCGGAAAGCTCGGCGTCGTTTTCATCCACGCCGATGTCCACATGTGCGGCGATATGCTTCCAGTATGCCTGCTTCCACTCCACCATGCTCCGAATCGCGGGAAGCGAATCCTCGGGATGATCGGCGTCGATGAACCCGTAAAACAGGCGCATCAGCTCGTCGTCCTCCAAACGGGGGCAGGGAATCGCGCCGATGGCGTTTGCCTGCTTCATGAGCGCCTTTATGAGCGGTTTTGCCGGAAGGGCGGCGTTGATTTCAAACAGTTCGCCCTTGGAAAGGCGCAGCGAGTGCGTCAGTAGAAGCTTTGCCAGCCGGTCTAGTCTTTCGTCGTGCATGTGTTTCCTCCTGAAGTGTTCTGTCATGCTCTGCAAACGAGCGCAAAACATGTATAAATCGGATGTATATCCTTTGAAATTATACGGGAAATCGAAGAAAAAGTCCAGCTGTGCAACAAAGTTATGCGATGCTTTCGAGGACGTCCTTGATTGCCGCGGCGTTGTTTTTCAACAATAGGATTGCCCGAAGCAGGCTTTTCGGTGTATGATAGAATATAAGCAGAACCATAGGATGAAAGCATCGTATGGTATAGAGCGTGTACAACACGGAAAGGGCTTCCAATGGGATTATTTGAAACTTCGGATGTCGGGATCGATCTTGGCACTTCCAGCATACTGGTCTATGTCAAAGGCAAGGGCGTCGTATTGCAGGAGCCTTCTGTCGTGGCGGTCGAACGCATTACAGGAAGGATTGTCGCCATCGGTGAGGAGGCGCGCCGCATGATGGGACGCGCACCGGCAAACATCGTTGTGATAAGACCGCTGCGCGACGGCGTCATTTCCAATTTTGATGTGACGGCGCGCATGCTGCATTACTTTTTTAAAAAGGTCGTTGGAACGAAATACTTTTTCAAACCCCGTGCGGTCGTCTGCGTTCCCTCCGGCGTGACGGAGGCGGAAAAGCGCTGTGTCATTGAAGCCACGGCGGAGGCGGGGGCACGCTATTCCTATCTCATCGAGGAACCGATTGCGGCGGCCATCGGCGCGGGCGTTGACATCATGCAGCCAACGGGCAACATGGTGCTGGATATCGGCGGCGGAACGACCGACATCGCGGTGATTTCCTACGGAAGCATCGTGATCTCCGATTCCATCAAATGTGCCGGCGATAAGTTCGACGAGGCCTTTGTGCGCTACATGAAGCGCAAGCACAGCCTGTCCGTCGGAGAGCGGAACGCCGAGGATATCAAGATTACCTACGGTACGGCGCACAGTCAGAAGGAACAGCAGATCATTGACATTCGCGGCAGGAGCCTGATTACCGGTCTGCCGGAATCCATCCCGGTGGGTACCAATGAGATGGTGGATGCGATTGCGGAGCCGCTGAGCCTGATTGTGGAGCGCGTGCGGTCGCTGTTTGAGCGAACGCCGCCCGAGCTGGCAACGGATATTACGGAGAGCGGCATCTGCATCACGGGAGGCGGCGCGCTGCTCAATGGTATTGACGCGTATATTTCCGAGCGCACAAACGTTCCTTGCCGCGTGGCGGAGGATCCGGTTTCCTGCGTTGTCAGGGGGACAGGGAAGGTGCTGGAGGACATGGCGCAATACAACAGCGCCGTATACGATTATCGCCGCGGCGAATACTTTGAAGGCTGACACTTGGCGATGGATCGCCCGCCGCAAGACCCTGTGGGCGATCCTATGCGCGCCGTTTTCTTGACAAACCGTTCTTTTTTGCCTGTGACCGCTTGTTTGACCTGTATTTTTGCACAGTTCTTTTTTATCGCCGTTTGCGGAGCGCGGCTCCGATTAAAAAATAGAATAAGGAGAACATACGTATGAATTCCATCAAGGTTGGCATTGTTGGGCTCGGAAGGCTTGGGAAGACCCACGCAAAGCATTTGCGTTATCAGATCCCCGGAGCAGAACTGACGGCGGCCTGTTCCATTGTTCCGGCAGAGCTGGAGTATGCGAAAACGGAATTGCAGGTTGCGGATGTGTACACCGATTATCGAGAGATGCTGAAAAATGCTGACATCGACGCGGTGGCGATTGTAACGCCCAGCGGCGAGCATTGCTGGCAGATCGCGGAAGCGCTGGCGGCGGGAAAGCATGTTTTTTCGGAAAAACCGCTCGGTCTGTCGCTGGAACAATGCAAGGAAGCGCAGCAGGCGGTGGAAGCGCATCCCGACAGTGTGTTTTTCCTCGGTTTCATGCGGCGGTATGATCCGTCCTACGCCTATGCGATGGAAAAAGTCAAAGCGGGCGCAATTGGAACGCCGTATCTCGTCAAAGCGACGGGCATCGACCCGGAGAAAAACTTTGCGGGCTTTATGCGCTTTGCCGCAACCTCCGGCGGTATTTTCAACGACATGGCGGCGCATGACATCGACCTGATGCGCTGGTATCTGGGCAGCGAAGTGACGGAGGTTTATGCGTTCGGCTCCAACTTCAAGCATCCGGAGCTTGCCGAGATCGACGATGTGGAGACGGGCTATGCCATGTACCGCTTTGCAAACGGCGGCGCGGGTATCGTCCATGTGGGACGCACGGCGCCGCATGGATACCATGTGGAGACGGAGATCGTCGGCACGACGGGCAGCATTCGCATCAGTGCCGTTCCGGAAAAGAATCTTGCCGTTCTCTACAACGGGAACGGCGTGGTGACGGAATGTATCGAGGATTTCCCGCGTCGCTTCGCCGAGGCGTACCGCCTGGAGATGGAGGAGTTCATTCGCTGCATACGAGAGGGCAGAAAACCCGGCGTCAGCGTCTATGACGGCGTTCGCGCGGCGGAGGTTTCCCTTGCGACCACAAGCGCGTGGCACAGCGGGCAGCCGGTCAAGCTGTAAGATCGCCGACGTATAACAGGCGTTCGTTTTTTGCTGGCAGCCTGGGCCATCGACAAGGTTCCGTCGATGGCCGCTTTTTGTAAAGCCAAGGGCGAAGGCAAAAAAAGCCTGCGCGCGGAGTCCGGTGCGTTAAGCGGATCCGGCGCATTCAATTTTTGCGACAAAAATATGCCGGGTCTGCAACTTTTTGACGTTCTGGCGTGTGTTAATGGAAAATGGACATGCTAAGAATAAAATGTCCCACAAAAAGGAGTCCGATATATGAAACAAAAAACGATTCTCGCCTTGGTGATCTCCGCAGTCCTGCTGGTTGGCGTTGGCTGCAAGAAAAACACGCCCGTTGTTGAAGCGACGCCGGAGCCAACGCCCGAAGTCACGGAAGTGACCGGTTCTCTGGAAGATATTATGCAGAAGGTGTACAGCGGCACAAAACTCGAGCTGCCCATGCTGGGCAACATCGTCCTCGACAAGGACAACGTGGGGTACTATCTGGGCGTTGACGGTCTGGAATTTACCGAGGGACTTGCCTCTGAAGCGCTCATCACCGCCGTTGCGCATTCCGTATGCCTTGTGCGTCTGCCGGATGGCGCGGATGTGGAAGCGGTAAAGGAAGATATTCGCAAGAATTGCAATCCGAACAAATGGATCTGTGTCGGCGTGGATAAAAGCGACGTTGTCGTGGACAGCATCGGAAATCTTGTAATCCTCATCATGGCGGACGGCTCGGAGGAGCTGCAAAAGAGCTTTCTCGCGCTGGCGGACGCCCAACCCGCACAGTAATCAACAGCTGGCGCGCCTCCCGTCTTTTCAGGCGGGAGGTTGATTTATGTTTTACTAAAAAAACAGAATGTACCACGGCGATGGAACCGGCATCCTGTTACCGTTGATTTCACGCCATTGGAGGTCTTATGCTTTTTTCCGGGATTCCGTTTCTCTATTTCTTTCTGCCTGCGGTACTGATTCTGCATCGTATCGTGCCGAAGTCCCTTCGCAATGCCGTGCTGCTGGTCGCGAGCTTGCTTTTTTACGCTTATGGCGAACCGGTCTATACGCTGTTGATGCTGGGCATGGCGCTTTCCGGATACCTGCACGGACTTTGGATTGCACGGGCGCGATCCGCACGATGGAAGCGCATCGCGCTGACATCATCCCTTGTGCTTGGCATCGGTGCGCTCGGGTACTTTAAATACGCGGATTTTGTGATTGCCACGGTCAACTCGATCACAGGAATTGGCGCGTCCCTCATCAAGATCACGCTGCCGATCGGCATCAGCTTCTATACCTTCCAGACATTGAGCTACACCATCGACGTCTATCGCGATCCGTCCATCGCGCAAAAAAGCTTTTTGAAGTTTGGAACCTATGTAACGTTGTTTCCGCAGCTGATTGCCGGCCCGATCGTGCGGTATACGGACGTCGCCGGGGAACTGGACGACAGAGCGCTTTCTATTGACGGCTTCTCCTGCGGCATACGGAGATTCGTTCTGGGACTTGCCAAAAAGGTGCTGCTTGCCAATATTTTCGGAGAATTTTGCGCCGCCTACACGGGCGCAACAAACAACAGCGTGCTGTTTGTGTGGGCAAACGCCGTCGCTTATACGTTGCAGATCTACTTTGATTTCTCCGGTTACAGCGATATGGCGATCGGTCTTGGACGGATGCTCGGCTTTCATTTTCCGGAAAATTTCAACTATCCGTATATCGCCCGTTCCATCACCGAATTCTGGCGCAGGTGGCACATGACGCTTTCGCAGTGGTTCCGCGATTACGTTTATATTCCGCTTGGCGGCAACCGCGTGAAAAAATGGCGTTGGCTGCTCAATATTCTGATCGTTTGGGGTTTGACCGGGCTTTGGCACGGCGCGAGCTGGACATTTGTTGCATGGGGACTTTTCTATGCGGTGCTGCTGATGTGTGAAAAGCTGTTTCTCGGGAAATGGCTGGAAAAATGGCCGGCTTTTTTCCGGCACGTCTACGTGCTTGCCGCCGTGGTATTTGGGTTTCTGATCTTCAATGCGGCAGACTTTTCCACTGCCGCAGCCGATATTGGGCGCATGTTCGGCGCGGGAGGACTGCCGCTTTCCAGTGTGGAAACAATGTACTATCTCAGGAGCTTTGCCTTGGTGTTTTTGGTCGGCATCCTTGCGGCGACGCCGCTTGCAAAGCGTCTTTGCGACAAGCTGCGCGGGTATCCAGCCGGCAGCAAACTGTTGCTGGTGCTGGAGCCCATCGTCTTGATCGTGCTGCTTTTGGTGTGTACGGGCTATCTGGTGGACGGTTCGTTTAACCCGTTCCTCTACTTCCGTTTCTGAGGTGAATGCTATGACTGAACGTATCAAAAACATCATTCTGTCCGCCGCCTTTTTCGCGGTGCTGCTTTCGCTGATGCTCGCCGCGATCCTGCGGCCTGACAAAGCGGTTTCCGCAAGCGAACGGCGAAAGCTTGCGCAATTTCCAGCGGTCAGTACCGAAGCGATTCTCTCCGGCCGCTTCATGACGGATCTTGAGAGTTGGTCGCTGGATCAATTTCCGTTGCGCGAGCAGTTCCGTCAGCTCAAAGCCATTACACGCTTATACGGATTTCGGCAGGCGGACAACAACGGCCTGTTTGTCAAGGACGGCGTGATCTATAAGCTGGAATACCCGCAAAAAGACGCGTCCATCGAAAAGGCAGCAAAAAAGATGAATGCTGTGGCTGAGAGCTATCTCAAAACCGATCGCGTCTTTTATGCGGTGATTCCCGATAAAACCAGTCTGATCGCCGAAAAGCACGGCATTCCGTCGCTCCGCTATACCGCCGTGGAGGACGTCCTCGGCAAGACCGTGGAAAACATGACCGCCATTCCGATTGGCGGTTGTCTTACCATCGACGATTACTATCGCACCGATACGCACTGGCGGCAGGAGCGCCTTGGCGCAGTATACGACCGTCTGGCGGAAAGCATGGGGTTGCAGCTGAGATTTGCCGATACAATGTATCGAGAAAACCGTTTTTCGCCGTTTTACGGCGTTTATTACGGGCAGGCAGCGCTGCCGCTCCAAGGTGAGGAGATCGTTTACCTGACGTCGGACGGCATCGACAATGCTGCCGTTTTCAATTACGAAACGCAGGCGGAAGAATCCGTTTATATGCTGGATAAGACCGCCGGTATGGATCCTTACGATCTGTTTTTGTCGGGCGCAAGCGCGTTGCTCACAATTGACAATCCAAACGCTGCAAGCGACCGCGAGCTGATCCTGTTCCGCGATTCCTTCGGCTCGAGCATTGCGCCGTTGTTTATTGCGGAATATCAGCGCATCTACGTGGTCGATTTGCGCTACCTGAGCAGCGCATACCTCGATCGTTTCATTCCGTTTTCCGAAAATCAGGACGTACTGTTCCTGTTTTCCACGCTGGTGCTCAACAATGGCGACGTATTGAAATAGCTTTTCTCTAAAGCAACGTATCCGTCAAAAGAAAGGGGCTATAGCATTTCCTCTTGCTACAGCCCCTTGTTTTACGCGTTGCAGTTTACGCTTTTTTGATCGTAACGCTGCCCGACACGCTGCCGAACGAATAGCTGCGGCTGCCGTCGCCATAGGTATAGCGGTTGTTTTGCATGGTCGTGGCAAAATCACAACGGAAGCTTCCCGATACCGTATCCAGCTTTGCGGTAAAGCCGCTGTTGTCCGGCAGGGAAACGCGAATCGAACCGGAAACCGACTCGGTTTCGATCTTGGTCGGCGCGGTATCGCCGGTCACGACGATTTCAATAGAGCCGGAGACCGACTCGGTGTCGATTCGGTCAAACTGCCCCGCAGCATTGGCACGTCCCGAAACCGTCTCAATATCCAGCTCCTGTGCCGTCACATTCTGTGCCGTGAGATCGCCGCTGGTAGATTGCAGCGAGACTTTGCCGGCGGCGATCGCGCTGCATTCCACTGATCCGGAGACCGATTCAATATCGAGCTTCTGCACCATGACGGAGTCAAGCTTGACGTCGGCAGAAACCGCGTCGATTTCCAATTCCCGCAGTACGTTCTGCTCCAGCATACTTTGTGGAATGACCAGCACCAGATCCTTTGCCGGCATGTTCAGTCGGTCGATGTCCAGCCAGTCCCAGACGGTATCGGTCTTTTCACAATAGGTGACAGAAAGCTTTCCGTCCTTGACACGGTAGCGCATGCGCTGCGCATCGGTCAGATCCTTTTTGCTGGTTTCGTAGAAAACGATCGTGTTGCCGCTGCCCGCCTCTACGCGCACATTTCCCGCGACCCAGCTGACGTCGATGTCCTTGATTCCGTCGATCGCCACCTGAACGCTGCCATCCGTGATTTCAGACGTCATTCCCGTGCCGCTCTGCGTCGCCGGTTGCGTACTGTCAGTTGTCTTTTCGCCTGTTTCTGGCGATTGCGCAGCAGCTGCCGGAGTCGGCGTAGGGGAAACCATGACCCAGTCGCCGGAATCGGCGTCGTTCGTAAACACCGGGATACTGCCGAAAACATCATGTCCCGAGAAATACGCCGCCAAAAAGCCGATCAGAAGCATCGTAACAATTGCGCCTACGATGATACGAATAATCGCTGCCGTTTTCATTTTTGATCCCTTTCCGCTGCAATCAGCTCAAAAATTCCTTTTACGACCGAAGACAATGCCGCGCCGATCAGGAAGAATATCCATGTCACATGCCAGGCGCCCGTTGTAAAGCTCACAAGCAAGTAGGCTGCCGTAATCAAAAGCCAAAGCGCGCCGGTAATGGAGGCGCAGATCCGGCTGCTGCTGCTCTTGGCGTTTTGCCACTGCTTGAAATCCTCCATCATTGAGCCGTCGGAGGCAAAGCGTTCCTTGGTGCTGTTATTGTAGATCAGGATACCGGTGGCAACAGCGATAAAGACAAACAGCAGCGTTACCCCCAGTATGCCATTCCCGATTTCGCCAAACAAAATGCACGGCACCGGGCAAAGGATATAGAGCATGACCGCGATTGCCGTCAGTAAGGCGGATTTGGAAGACCGCTTCGCCGCTGACGATGGATCGTCGTTTCTCTCGCCGATCAGCGCGCTGATATCACCGATGCTTGCCACCGCGATGTTGTAGGCGGCTTCTTCATTTTTGCCCTCTGCAAGCAGATCGTTGTATTTGTCGTTCAGGTTCTGGAGCATTTCCTCTTTCAGCTCCACGGTACGCAGGGTCTGCGGCGCTCCCGCAAACAAGGTTTCGATATAATCCCGTAATTTCGTATTCATGTCACGTCTCCTCCACGATCAGACGGTCGATCAAGTTCTTTGCCCGTTCCCATTCCTCTTTTCGCACCTGGTAGGCTTTTCGTCCCACCGCGGTGATGGAATAGTAGCGCCTTCTTGCGCCGGTGTTTTCATCTCCCCAGTAGGAACAGATGCAGCCCGCCTCCTCCAGCCTGCGAAAGGCGGTGTACAGCGTCGCTTCCTTTAGTTCATACTGATGGGAAGTTTTCTGCTGGATGGCCTTGTTGATGATATAGCCGTAGCTGTCCCCCTGCAATAGCTGCGCCAATATGATCGTTTCCGTCGATCCGCGGATCAGATCCGAAGCAATCGACATATCCTCACCTCCGAAACATATCTCTCAATTTCGTGTATATGATAATGCTATATACATCATCTGTCAATGTATGTTTGAAAAATATTTTGATCGTCACGATTCCTCCATTGACTTTTTGACTGTTTTGCTTAAGATAGTTCTAGGAGGAATGCAAATGAAACGATCGCTTCTTTTACTATTTGGCGCTGCACTCGTGCTGTTATCGGCAGGGTGTCAGCTCAAAGCTCCCGCGCAGGAGGTGCAACAAACCCCGACGGCCACAGCGGCCGTGCAGCAAGAACAACAGGAGGACACCATTGTGGTCAAACAAAATCCCGTCGCCACCATCGAAATGGAAAACGGCGGCACCATCACAGTCGAATTGTATTACGACAAAGCGCCCAACACCGTCAAGAATTTCATTTATCTTGCCAACTCCGGCTTCTACGACGGTGTGATCTTCCACCGCGTGATCCCCGGCTTTATGATCCAGGGCGGCGATCCGGACGGTCTTGGCACCGGCGGCCCGGGCTACCGCATCAAGGGCGAATTCACCAATAACAACGTGAAAAACGACCTTTCGCATGCACGCGGCGTAATCTCCATGGCGCGTCAGGGCAACAACTATTTTCCGGCTTCCGCCTACAATACGGCAGGCAGCCAGTTCTTTATCATGCACGCGGACTATACCGGGCTGGACGGCGACTATGCCGCCTTTGGCATGGTGACGGACGGTATGGATGTGGTAGACGCAATTGCCGCAACGTCCACCGAAACCGGCGATCGCCCCGTTGCCGAGCAAAAGATGAAATCCGTTCACGTGGAGACCTTTGGCGTAGATTTCGGTGAGCCGGAACGCATCTATGACTGAGAAGACGCTCTACCTTGCGGGCGGCTGTTTCTGGGGAACGGAACGGTATCTTTCCATGATCCCGGGTGTGATCGCCACAGAAGTCGGCTACGCAAACGGGAAACAGCGTGCCGTTACGTATCAAGAGGTCTGCCGCGAGAACACCGGACACGCGGAAACCGTCAAGGTCACATTTGACCTGTCGCTGCTTTCTGTTGAACGGCTGCTTGCACTGTTTTTTGACGCGATCGATCCGACCAGCGTCAATCAGCAGGGCAATGACATCGGCACACAATACCGTACGGGCGTTTTTTACGACGATCCGTCCCTTCGTCCCGCGATCGACCGCGCGATGGATGCGCTGCAAAAAAAGACTGCGGGAATCGTTGCCGTCGAGGTACTGCCGCTGTCGCAATACTGCCCCGCCGAGGAATACCACCAGAACTATCTCGCAAAAAATCCGGACGGGTATTGCCATATCGGTATCGCGCAGTTTTTACACCTTGCAGCCGAAGTAAAAAAGCTCTGATACAACGGCAACCGCCGCCGAAAACGGCAACGCCTGCAAAATTTCCGGAACGAAAAGCCCCTGCTTTGTTTGAAGCAGGGGCTTTGCTGATTCTGTGATGCGTTAGATGAGGTTTTCGCTGGTTTCCTTGTTGAACAGGTGCGTCACATTGCCGCCAAAGGTGAAATTGATCTCGGTGCCAAACTGGAATCCGTTGGGATGCAGCGCGGCGATATCGACGGTGGACTGGATAATGACGACGTCCTTGCCGTCTGCACTGACGTGCAGATGGATGGAGCTGCCCATCATCTCGGAAACATCGACCTTTGCCTTGATGCTGCCTTCGACGCCGGGGGCGCAAAGCACGATGTGCTCCGGACGGATACCGACGGTGACGTCCTGCGCTTCTGCACCGACATTGCGCAGCACCGCCTGCTTTTCCTCGGGCAGCGCGATTCTTGCGCCGCCGACGGAGACGGAATAGACGCCGTTGCTCTTTTCCAGCTTGCCGTCAAAGAAGTTCATCTGCGGCGATCCGATGAAGCCGGCCACAAACAGGTTGGCGGGATGATCGAACACCTCCTGCGGCGTGCCGATCTGCTGGATGAAGCCGTCCTTCATGATGACGATACGGTCGCC
>CAZWUK010000061.1:0-13059 GCA_964636685.1 uncultured Oscillospiraceae bacterium | reverse complement strand
TTTCCTTCCGCCTATACAAAAGCGGGACTGTAGCTTTTCCTTTTGCTACAGCCCCGTTAAGTAAGATGAGACATAGTAGCTTGAGTTAACGAAAGCCAGCGTCTTTAGGCGCATGTCGGCAACATGGGCTTATAGCCCTAGTTCGAACCACTCGTTTTACGGGTGGAAGCGATTGAGACTTCCCATTTTCTTACAAAATGCCAACAATTTTACTATCCGAGATTGCTCGCGAATATGGATATGGTGACACTTTGATATTGAGTTAAACAAGCTTGTTTTATCATTTTACATAATTTCAATGATTGCTCATGACACATGCCGTCTAATTATGTAGTAATTGGTTAGAAAGCATCATAAAAGCTTCTTTTGTTTGTAATGCATATTGACGGCCTATCGGGATTTTTACAGAATTGAAAAGGGTGAGTTCATCATGACGATATCTTGCAACTTTTCGAAGGTTAACCACGATACTCCTGTGGCATTGTAGGAAAGACGCTGCAGTTTCATCTTTTATTATTTCTTGCCATGGTTGATAAGTTTCTATCACTTCGTTTGAAAGGTAAATATGTTTTTTTTCTCTGAACTCGCTCCATATATAGTACTTGATCGCAAGGTATTAAGCACTTTTGACTATTTGCTGAAACAAATAGATATTGGGAATTTAGATTTTGAATATTTGCAATAGCAGTATTAATTGCTGTAACCAAATGTAACGAAAGCAATTCCAATGGCATTACGCATATATGTTTTATTTCATAGTATTCAGGATATATTCTATTTTCATCTGTGATAAAGATGATTTGACAGTGTTCGTCTTTGGTCAAAAGACGTTTAGCAATACAGGAGCAGTTTCGGCCCTCTGCTGCATCTGATAGTCCCGAGGAATACGGCAGCGATCAGATCGAACACGGCGTGGAGTACGTCACTGAACGTGTTGAACATGAAGCTGCGAACATGGGGAACCGCGTTAAAGACAAAGCTTCGGAAAAAATTCGCGACCGGCGTTCTGAAAACCGTGTTCGAGAAAACCGGGAACATGGTGAGGGAAACGTAGAACCCAATACCGCCTCGGAGCCGGGCATCCGGCAAAAGCCGGAAGCGGATAAGGAGCACGCCGTTAAAACAAAGGAGAACTATGTGCGGACGGAAACAGGCGAGGATGTGGACTATGTGCGTGAAAAACCGTACCGCAGGCCGGACCTGAATCAAGCGGATGGCATCCATGCGCGGGAAAAGACGGATGCAGCGGGACTTGCTGACAAGCCGGCATATTCCGAAAGCCATACCTATCAGGGCGGAAAGGAATTCGCTGAAAAGCAGGCAGAACAGCGGATTAAAACGCGGGAGTCCGTGAGGCAATCATCCCGGCACGTAACCGCCGATACGGGCGCGAAAACTGTGAAAACTGCCGAGCGCAGTCCTGTGAAAACCGGTTCCAAGGCTGCAACAAAGACGGCAGAGTCTTCCGTTAAAGCCGCAGATCGCACCGTCAAAACGGCGCAAAAGAGTGCAGAGACTACAGCAAAGGCAGCCAAAGCGACGGCAAAAACCGCGCAGAAGTCCGCCGAATCCGCCGCCAAGGCTGTCAAAGCTACGGCCCAGGCCGCAGCTCGGGCTGCCAAGATCGCAACAAAATCAATGGCAGCAGCATTCAGAGCAATCGTAGCAGGTATCAAATCGCTGGTTATTAAAAACAGAAAGAGAGAATGGAATATGAAACGCTTTTCCAAGCTGCAAATCGCCGCGTTTGCCGGTCTGACGCTGATTGTTATCGTTCTGGCGACAATCGCCTTCAAAACCGCCGCGAACCTGAACCGGGAGCCAGAGATTGTATATATCGAGCTTGCTGATCCCACGCCTTCGCCTGTGCCGATTCCCATGCCGGAGGAACTGAAAGCGCAGCTTGCCACGCTGGTTCCGTCCCCTTCGACAACGCCGACGAGCGGATCTGTCTCTGTGACGTCTGACTCAGGGCAGGTGACGGATGCACCGGCAGGGCAGACTGCCGCTCCAGTTTCGGTCGGCAGCGGCGATGCGTTCACACTCACGATCCGTGGAACAAACATCAAGGTTGCGAGCAATGTCGAGGAAGACACCCTGGAAAACGGCCCCGGCTGGCTGAACACCTCCGCCGCACCGGGGCAGGACGGCGTTTGCGTGGTATATGGGCACCGGAACCGGAATCATCTAAAGGTTCTGGAAAAGGCGGACTACGGCGATGTGATTACCGTGACCATGCCAAACGGAACCAAGTATGATTATGCGATAGAATCGATCGAGGTCATGAAATCGGACGATGCGCTGCGCATTCCGACGCTGGATGGCAAACACCTGATGCTGGTCACCTGCTATCCGTTTTACTATACCGGGCATGCGCCGGAAAAGTATGTTGTGTTATCCCGACTAAATAGTTATCCCGAATCTTGCATGACAATCCGGTAAAACAGGTTTTCTGCAAGCAAAAATTCGGGATAACATATTACTTAATGCCATACAGACGAAGGATCATAGGTTTCCCTGTACTTATAGTACACAATAGCGAATAAGAACATTTGTCACATTGAATGGCATACGCAGCGCTTAATAATGGACAAAGTCTGCCCGATCTAGTAAAATCACATATATCACGCATGGAGGAAGTTTCTATGGACGATCGTTTTGATCCATCTGATTATTATGGCGCTCTGACAAATTATCTTCAGGAAACTGAGTTTGCGGTGAAGATCGACAACAATGCCGTAGTAGAAATCCTTGCAGGCATCAATCAGCAAGGCCGCAGCTATTTTATTCAACAAGAAGAATATCGAAAAAGACGCGCCGTAGAGATATTAGAAGCGTATAGAGATCAAGAAGAATATCGAAAAAGATGCGCCGTAGAGAAGTTAGAAGCGTATAGAGATCAAGAAGAATATCGAAAAAGATGCGCCGTAGAGATGTTAGAAGCGTATAGAGATGACGACATATTTCAGCGATTGATCAAAAAGCTGTTTGGAATATCGAGGCTGGATCAGGGCTTGCAGCATGTCTTTTTCGACAATCGGCATGTGCAAAAGGCGATGGAACGAGCAATCGCTCTTTGCTTTCTTGCGGGATACGACGAAAAAGAATCCGATAACTTTTTACGTAAGGAGATGGCTCTTCCGAGCTTTCACTTGCGCGATCGGAAACATGTCGTATGGTACTATTACCTCAAAAACAGGAAAACAGCGCCTCTGAACGAATTGTCGAGAATGGGTCTTTGGTACAGTGCCTCTTCTATCATTGAGGGTAAGGATCCTGCGGACGCTGTGAAAGCAAATGATCCTGTCGTAAAATCAGTCGAAGACTCTTTGCTTGCAAAACGCACTGCTGTGAATACGGACAAACAAAATCCTATTGAGCCGCGCAGCAGCGTAAAGGAACAGACAGGCGAGGAGTCCTTAAAACAAATCGAGTCCTCTTTGAACCCAAAAAATACTGCTTCGAATAAGGATGAGCCAAACCGATTTCATTCCCTTGAGTCCTATACAAAAGTATGCAGTAAGATGGTCGGGGAACTGACAGACGAGGAGTCCCTAGTGCAATTGCTGAAAGATGAAAAGTTCAAAGAAATGCAGGGATCTTACCGTGCAAGCACCTATCGCTATTATGTAAAAACACTTGAGGCAGTATCAAAGGAATTAGGGCTCGACAAAAAACCTCTGATAGACTTACTGGACGTTGTTTCTTTGCCTTCAGCGCTAGATGCACTAGACCCAGGTACTGCGGCGGCAGTTCTCTATCAGCAGGCGCCAAAGCAAGATAATGTTCGACGAATGATCAACATTTTGACACCCATCCACCAGGCTGGAAGAAACGAAGAAGTCCGAATCACTCCAGTTTCAAGGGAGGCGTTTTTGATTGCGGAGCTGCTACACGTCATTGCTTTTTCCAAGGAGGAGGACACTTGCGTTGATCACTTTAATCAATTAAATGATGTGCTGAACGATTGCGGATTTCCACCTCTCTATCCCCGAAATCCATTCGACTACATGATTATTAGCTGTCTCGATCCCATGCTATCCGTATTTGAAACAGATATTATTGCAGAACAAGCGGACGATCCCAAACAATGTCGTCCGTCATCTTTTCAAAGCGCGGCGACCGCCCGCGAGGATAATTTGCCTTCTTTAACTACACCCAGAGAGCGCATTGAGTTTACAATTAGTCGCCTCCAGGATATTTTTGAAAAAGTAATAGACTTAGAGCAATAGCGCACCATTGTGACAATTCTATTTTTCTGGCAGGTGTTAGTATAGCTTTATCAGTATTCTAGGAGGCAGTATGGAAAGCAATAGAATTCCTTTATCGGCTAATACCGTTCTACAGGGGCCAAACCAATCTTATTTTCTAGTGCGCACGTCATCCGGGGAAGCGGATGTCGTTGCTTTTGGCGGAAGTTCCATCGTTTACCGCGCTTACTATGTCGAAAATGATGCAACAGGAGCGCCGCTGACCAAGAATGAAGTGCTGATGAAAGAATGCTTTCCGCATGGAATCAGAGGCTTACGCAGAGACATGACAACCAATGCCATCGCTTTCAATGCGGATACAGGTGAAACAGATGTGCGGCTGTTTGCCCAGTATAAGGAGCGTTTTCATCATGAATATGCCGTATATCAAGCTATCTGTGCAACCCCGATACACGGCGATCTGCTTCTGCAAAGGGAGCAATCCTCATTGCTGCAAATTGGCGCGCCTTTTGAGCAATTCGGCAACCTATATCTTCCCATCAGAACGGAAGCCGGGTGCCGCCCGTTTTCTATGCTGAGCAACCTAAGTCCCTATCAGCTGTGCAGATGTGTCTTTCAGGCTTGCATCGCGCTCCGAACGATTCATGACGCGGGATATCTGCATTTAGACTTAAGCCCGTGGAATATTCTGTTGCAGAAGAATGGGGCCGTTAAAATACTGGATCTGAACTCTTCTCGTGCAATTCAATCGGGTTGCGCAGATGAATCCAACACAATTCATTCTTATACCAATGGCTTTTCTGCGCCTGAGTTATATCATCCCGACGAAACACCAAGCGTGCAAAGCGATTATTATTCAATCGGGGCATTGCTCTTTTACTTCTTGAATGATTTCCAACCAGCCGATCGCTGGGAGCTAAACCATATTGAATCGATGGATCTCACTTCTGCTTTAACGGCACGCATGCTGCGAAAGGACGCCCTCGCGCTTGCCGCTGCGATTATTAAAAAATGCCTTGCTTTTGCGCCTGCAAATCGATATAGCAATCTAGATCAGATGGGAGCAGATCTTGATCGACTCTGTCACCTTTTGCATCCGCGTGAGCCTCACTTAGCTTCCAGCTTCGATATGCCTAAAAGCACATATATCAAGCGCGAAACAGATCAACGTTCCATACATGAACACTTTCAATCGGGTGCGCACGCGGTTTTCTTGATTGGCGACGGCGGAATTGGCAAAAGTCAGCTTGTGCGCGGATACCTTGAAGCGTATCGGGATACCTACGACACGACTGTCTTATCAAGCCTTGAGAGCAACGATTCCTTTCACGATTTTCTCTTGAAGCTGCCGATTAAAAATCTCGACTATGAAAGTGACCGCGATTCTGCTATTGAATCGCGCATTTGCTTCTTATCCAAGCTGGATGAAAAAACCTTGATTGTCATTGATAATTATGATGCACATAATGACCAAATCGACTGGTTTGTTGAACATACGGGGACAGCGCGGCTCCTGTTTACTACGCGCTTGCACAATCCCTGCTCCAGTAAATACGCAGTATGTTGGCCTGTTCCCTTGCTGAGCAGGGAGAATCTGTTAACCATATTCTATGGAAGAAAAACGCACAAACGGGACGCGCTTCCCAACGAAGAAAAATCGCAATGTTACGAACTGTTTGAACAATTGGGCTTTAACACCCTGGCCGTAGAAATTGCAGGCGCGTTATGCTCATCACGCGGCATCACACCGCAGCAGCTTCTAGACGAAGTTTGCATTAATTTTCAAGCTGCCCTGTCAACGGGATCAAGAATCCGCTATAAACAAGAAGGGACTTCCTCGCCAAGCGATATTCATTCCGCCTATGATATCATTGCAAACCTGTTTCGCTTGTCCAACATTGCAAATTCGGACTCGGTCGCTCTTGACGTCGCAATTTTGCAAAGCCTTGCCCTTACGCCCGGTTATACGTTTGACTTGCGGGAGTTTTGTCAGCGAATGGATGTTTCTAACGGGAAATATCTTCTGCAGGAGCGGATCGAAGCGTTGGCGGAAAGTTCGCTTCTCAATCTTACAGATGACGAAAGTTTGTCCTTGCACCCATTGATCCGGGAGGTTGTTCGAGCCGAATGGCCACAGCTGAACAAGAGCGCCGAAGCATATGTGCTGAATACCTGGCGTCTTACGGATTCATTGCTATACGCAGCAGATATCCCTATCAGTTTCGGATTCGTGGAAAGAACTGAAAGTGACGATCCGGAAAACCGTGCGATCGCAGGTCACCAACAGCTACGCCGCTGGATTCAACTTTCTCTGCAAATGATACAACATTACAAGACGCTGCATGACGCGGCCCTGCAGTTCTGCGTGTCCGCGTTTACCTACTATCCCGCGCATTTTATGGAAGCCGATTCCGTTGTCGACGCAAAAACCTTTGTTTATTGCTGCCGTGTCATGCTGGATTATTTTGGAAAACTTTATTCGGATCATAGAACCCAATTCAATAAAGCGCTCTATAGAAGCGTGTATCGGGCAACCTTTTCGGCGCTGTTTTCGTGCGCCTTTCTTGATATTGCAAACGACCAGGATACAGCAAAGCTGCTTAGCAAAGGGTTTTCCTTTACAAAGGCGTATGAATTGTACTTTGCTGAAGCTGATGATTCTGAGGAATCGTCTTCTGTTCGAGAAGCAGATATCCGCACTTTCGAAATCATTGAGGACGCGGGACTTGTAAGTCAACTGGAATCAAGACATTTCTATCTCCAAAAAGTTTCAGACGCTAAATCGCTTGCCAATCTAATTTCCAAGATGAATGAAATATACCATGCGCGCAAATCCTTTTTGCTTTTGGCAAAATTTGCAGCGCAGATGAGCATGGGAATCTGCTCGCGTAATGCGAATCGTTGGCTTAAGCAAGAACAGCCGGAACAAGATCCCGAAACGAAAGAAAAGTGGTCCTACCTCATTAATAAGGCAGATCAATTGCGTGTATTATCATATAACCATCTTTTCTGGGCTGATTATGACGCGTTGAAAGCGGAATGGCAGATGACTTCGCAACTTGCGGAAGGGGAGGCTGCAGAGCAGCTGTCGCGCTTTGTTGCAATCATGCTCTCGCTTGCTTCGGAGGCGGATAAGCATTGTGCGGTGGGTTTGAGTCGATTTCCGAATTATGCACAGGCGGCAGGTCTCATTGATGTGAAAAAAAGCGTACAGGAAATTCTTAACGATTTATGCGTCTTCTACTCTGAAGACAGGGCGAGTTTTTCGAGGGCAGAAGCGACCTATAGGAAGGCCATAGAATCCTATACATCTTTGGACGCTGAAGTGTTTCACGGAGCAATATCACGATTAGAAGCAAAGATTCAGGTGGATAACGCCGAACGCGAGGAGCGTTTCCTTAGCAGATCCTCTTTTGCACTATCTTGTTTGGATAAAGAGAATATAGCTGAGAAAGCCTTTCTTGCAGCGCTGACGCAATTTGAAGAACGCATGAAACCGAAGCTGCAGAATTCGATTGACAACTTGGAAGGATATGGCAGAGCGTACTATTTAGCCTTCAGTCTCTCAGCAGTCGAAGCTGCCTGCGGCGGGTCATACTCTGCTGCGGCAGAAACATTGCGCGGCTTCTTTGCCTGCTGGAACAGCGGTGCAGTTGGAGACGCCGACACGCATATTGATGAGATGAGAACGTTTATCGAAAGGCAGTTCGAAATACATTCCTTTGTTCTTGCAGTGCAGGCGGCTATGATCGAGTATGAGGCGTTTGAAAAGAAGTTTTCTGATAAGTATTTGGACTTGTCAGATAAAACCGAAAGATACTATGTTAATTTGGATATTCCACTTGAAATGGATTCTGCCTTGATGATGCAGAACGCCATTCGGCTTTTCCGAAATGCTTTCTCGCGGTTTCCATCATCCTTTCATACGCTGGCATGTCCTTATCCCATGTTCATGCCGGCACAAAATCGTCTTGTAGAAACGATGAGTCGCCGAGCGGCAGACGCATGTTTTAGCATGTTGCAAAAACTAAATGGTGATATAAGGGGTAAGCTTAGATCCTTTCCCTCGGAAGCGTCTGCGGCAACGGACCCGAGCGATCCTGAATCATTTTATCAATACTTGGGCTTGCTCAAAAGCATCAGCAGCTATGCAGAGATGCGATTGTTTGCTGTCATTGCATGGCGGACAAAGGCAGCGCCTTCCTGCCCGGGCGTTGAAATTGCGTTAAAAGAATATGGCCGTTTTGAATATGCAGATATGTTTAAACAATTTGAAGAACTTTTTCGACATGAAAGAACGCCTGCTGCCATTCCGCAGCTGTATCAGTTCCTTCTGGAAAAGGGCCTCTTTGATCCGTTACCCGATCACAACATGGAGACGGCTGAGCAGTTTCTGCCATTTTTAATTGAGGATTGCACATATATTCCGGTGCCATTGCTCTCTAAAATACTCGCTAATGTTCCCGCTTTACGAAATGCATGTGCAGATCCATTTGATTGCGGCCAAGAAATGTATCTATTAGACTTTACTGAATATTTTTGGTATAGAGATAATGAAAAAAGGTCGAAATTTGCGCAACTGTTGTCCGACTATGGCTTTCTTTGGGCTTTGGATGATCCTGAATTCGATGCCCTTCGTTTTTGGCGGGAAGCGCTTCGACCGTCGCTGTCAGGGCCGAAGTTATTGCGCACACTATTTCAGCACGGACTCGGCTTCGATTGTTTTGATAAGCTAGATGGTTTTCATATCAAATGCTTCACACCGTCGCATAGAAGATGGTTTAGCGACGTCAAAAACACAGAAGTTGCGTTCTCACTATTCTTTCAGTGCGTTGAATTTCTGCCCTTACAGATTGCCGCGGTTTGTCCCGTTTGCGGTCGCAGGATTGAGACCGTGCGAAATGTGCCAGTCTGCCCGAAAGGCATTTGCGATCTGGATTTACGCCCGGCGCAGCCTGTTTATCGGTTGCTGCATTCCGAACTGACTGAATGTCCAAATTGCGGATACATCGCACCTTCTTTTCCATCTGCGACCAGTGTAACACGTGATTTTTTGGTTTCCTCTGTATATTGGACTCCTGCTTTTTCAAGCTGCCCCGGTCAGGCGGCGTATTTTCTTCGCGCCGCTCATATCGCCGTACAGGAGGAAGATCACAAAAAAGCCTTTAATATGTTTATCGGTTGCGCTTGGGCATGTGATGACGCCGAGTATGCGGAGGGCGCATTGTATGCCAGAAGAAAAGCACTCGAGCAACTGGAACAATTGATTCCAGATTCGTTTGATTTTTCGTTGGATATGTACTACGTTTTGAAAGCCGATCTGTTGCGGCGCATCGGCGATTTTGATGCAGTGCAAAAATATGTGACAAATATTCAAATGAGCAAATGTGCTACCATAATGTACGGGGTACTTATGCACGAAATGAATCTATCATTAGCAAAGGACAGCGCAGCGCACGCGATTGATGAGGTCTTGCATAAAAGCGATCTGGCAGGCGTCGACGATCATTATGAAAGCACGTATATTCGAAAGGTAATACAGCTTTGTTCGTTTGATCCGAAAAACATTGCGCAACAGAGAGAAAGTAATTCGTTGTTCAATATTGTGCGCAAGTCCTTGCAGGCTTACGATGAGTCGCATGATTTTCCGTTTAATAGCATGATAGACGCTTGTTGCAAATATCAAGAAATGTTGGATCAGATGTAAAGGATCGTAGATTCCTTTGATGCAAGTATCCTGCAATTAACTGTTTTAGGAGGAGTAAACAATGTACGATCAATGCTATCTTGCGCAGGGTGGGATATTTTTTGTGAAAAACCTAGACCAATCGTTCTTTGAGGTTTGCAACTATCTCTTTGCGAAGCTCTCACTCGATGAAACAAAGCTCTACATTTTCTTTCGCAGGATTGAAGACCTTCTTACCGGCGATGTGTATGTTCTGGAGTATACGCTTCCTCCTAAAACAAAGAAGCGCGGACACAACAGGCGGATGCCGAACAAGGCGGAAGAAATGGAAGAAAACCTACTGCCGCTGAGTGATTTAACGGAACGTGAAAAACTGATACGCCTATGCGCGCAAAAGCTTCATGAGGATATGTTCTTTGGTACTGTGGCTCTGATCGACCATACAGAAGAAAAAGACATAGTGAGGTGTGTGGCCATTTCTGACCTGAAATGCCTTCCTATGGCAGTAGCGGCAGAGCTCCCCATCAAAGACATTGTAAGATATGGCGATTTTTTTCAGCGCTGTAACGTATGGAAGTCGCGCCTGACAACGATGTTTGACAGAACAGCAGGAAAGGGGAGGACAAAAGCATGATGAAACAAGTGCGCATGTCGCTGCTTGCACGTAGAGATAAATTCCGCGTTACAATGCCTGATGGAAAACAAAAGACCTGCGAATTCTATCTTTCACAGCCCGATCAAGAAGGAGAAGATTTCCAGGTATGGTTGTTTTTCCAACTAGGCAAGGACTTTTACTGTGGATATATGAATCCGCATGAAGAGAAACTTACAACCATTTTCCCGATAGAAAACAAAGAAGAACTGGCGCGTGCAACAGCTTTCTGGAATGAGAAAACAGGCGAGATTGGTCTGATGCTTAAGCCCCTGGAGACGACGATCCTTCTAACGGAGTCGTTGGATACCTTTTTTTCTTATTTACATAAATGGAGACGTCACCAGGAAGCAGCGACTTTACTCAAAACGAGAATATCCCGATTTTTTATCCTACCGACAAGCGTTTTCCTGGTAGTCTCAGCCGTATTATATGTTGTATTGCTGTATTACCTGCCTTGGTTAGTGCTAGAATCCTTTTGGGTCGGCATGCTGCGGATACCATCGACTATGGTGCTGATTATTTTCCTGTGCTGGTCGATTCCAATGCTTATCGTTACCGCGTTTGCATTCCGAGGCAAGGGTACCTGGTTGGATTGCCTGATTGCCGCTCTCCTGCCTTATCTTCTGCACGCCGCATGGATGCTTTTGAATGTAAATTCAATTGCCGCTGGGATATTTTGGTTCGTATTCATAATCGCCGTTTCCCTAATGGTGGTGCTACAGATAAGAGGAATGAAAAAAGCTGGTGGAAAGCCTGATTTTTTAGACTTGTATGCTCGCTGTATTCAGCCTGTTTTCCTGTTGTTTGGGGGGGCGCTTTTCGTTTTCACACTGATAGCCGCCCTACCAATTGTGTTGGAATAGGATAACGGTACAGCATAACCTTCATAGGAACGGGAAGATGCTGATTGTAAACTAGCGGCACAACATGTTCTTGGCCCTGGGTTATCTGCATTCAGCTCTTATACGGGTCGGCAAAGGGCAAGATAAGGAAGTGAAATATGTTTTATCTGACTGGAGATACCCATGGCGACTTTCGCCGTATCGCTGCATTTTGCGATATTCAGGGAACAAGTAAAGAGGATATCCTAATCATCCTGGGTGACGCAGGCATCAATTATTATGAACCATCTATCTCCAATCGAATGAAGCAAAAAATTACCGCCTTGCCGATCACGTTTCTCTGCATTCACGGAAATCATGAGGCACGTCCGCAAACGATTCCGGCATATCATGAAATCGAGTGGCATAGCGGGAAGGTAATGGTTGAAGACGCCTATCCGGATATCCTCTTTGCGATTGATGGGCAGGTTTACGATCTGGATGGGCGTCGGGCTTTGGTTATTGGCGGCGCATATAGTGTCGACAAATTCTATCGCATAAAGAACGGATTAAATTGGTTTCCAGACGAACAACCGAGCGACGAAACCAAGTCGATTGTTGAATCGCGCATTATACAGTTGCGGAATCGCGTTGATCTAGTTCTTTCACATACTTGTCCGCTTCGATATCAGCCTGTGGAAATGTTTTTACCCAATATCGATCAAAACAGCGTTGACTATTCCACCGAAAAATGGCTAGGGTCGATTGAAGCACAGTTAAGTTATAGCGCTTGGTTTTGCGGACATTGGCATACCAATAAAGACGTTCACAAAATACATTTCTTATTCGATCGTATTTGCGCGTTACCGGCGCATTTATAAAATGCGCTAACAAGTCGGCCCCGAATGTCAGAAACCCAAATCGGCAATTGGAATATTGTGCATGTGAACGCGTGACAACCGTGACTGTAAATGTGACAATTGTAAGCCAAATGAATAGCTGTTATACTACAAATAATAGAAACATATCAGTAAGCTACACCCCCACAGCTGATCATTCGCGCAATAGTTAGTTTGGCAGAAAAAGAGTTTTTCATAATACAACAAAGATTTTTAGAGGAGGAAAGCATGGATACATACAGCAGTAGCCGAGTGCTCGTAATCCGTCCAGATGGAACCTATGATGAACCGCCCTTCTACGAAGGGATAAATGGAAGAGGCTCGAAGTATCAAGTCAATAATACGATAGAGAAGATCATCTTTTCAGAAGGTATTGAGTCAGTTAACCAGTGTTCGTATTATTTTGATCGGTTTATCTCACCGAAAGAGGGTTTGCTGCCAAGTTCTCTGAAGAAAATTGGCGAATTTGTTTTTCATGGGTGCAAGGCGTTAGAATCTATTCATTTCTAAGAGGGGTTATTAGAGATCGGAAGTAGTGCTTTTTGGCAGTGACTCTCACTTCGCGAAGTTCATTTGTCAGATTCAGTGAAAGTATTAGGAACCTGTGCTTTTGGGGAATGTAAAAGCATAGAGAGCTTTTCTTTTCCATCTGATGTTACAGAAGTCCCTGTAACACTATTGATGAATTGCAGTAGTTTAAAACAAATTGTTATTCCAGACTCCGTAAAACCTCATGCAAGTTATGCTCCTTGCATGAGGTAAAAAATGTAAATAAAGATACAACGCT
>CAZWUK010000060.1:0-13312 GCA_964636685.1 uncultured Oscillospiraceae bacterium | reverse complement strand
GCGTGCTTGAATGGGGTTCAAGAGGCCGGAAGTTCGAATCTTCTCACCCAGACCACTTAAAAAGTCCCTGATTCAGGGGCTTTTTTATTGCTTTTAGGTTTGGAAAAGCATCCCGAAAAATCACAAAGTCGAACCCGCCGACAACATCGCGCCTTGAGCACCGGCAGTTGCAGACCTCGCGCGCTGTGTCTGCCGGATCGCCGGGATACTGAAGCTCTGCCCCGCCAACATCAAACGGCTTGTCAATATCGACCTGCCAATCGTCTGCAACGGCGCTCGAATGCCGCGTTCTCATAAATTTTGCAGCAATTGAAAAAGAATTTTATTGACAAGAAAATGTTTTCTCGTAAGATGAAGGTATCAAGCAAGCAGAAAGAAGTCAGACGATGCCAATCAATATTAAATTCATTGCGCGTCAAGCCGGCGTTTCGATCTCAACCGTTTCACGGGTCATGAACGGCAATTGCAAGGTGAATGACGAGATGCGAAAACGAGTTCTTTCCGTTGTCGAAAAATATCATTATGAGCCAAATTCGATCGCCCGAAGCCTTGTGTGCAACCGTACAAACTTGATTGGCGTCGTTGTTCCAAACGTATCGGATGAATTCCATACGCAGATGCTGATTGGCATTGAAAAAAAGGCCGCAGCGCTTGGTTTCGATGTTCTGGTGGTCAATATCTATCAGGATTTTCAGCGCGAGAACAGATGTATCGATACCCTGCTTGGAAGACACGTCGACGGCATTCTCCTTCTGCACGAAAACACCGCGGAGGAAATGAGAACTATACGCGAGCGTGTCCATGTCCCGCTTGTGCTCACGGGCGTTAAGTCCAACGATCTGCTGCCCTTCATTGGGATCGATAACCAAAAAGCTGCATTTGACGCGACTTCATTTCTGATAAAAAACGGTCACAGACATATCGGATTCGTCTGCGGGGCCGGGGAATCCGCCGGAAGGCTTCGGCTGGACGGTTATCTGGACGCTTTACGCGAAAACGGGATGCCGCAGGATGAGAGCTACATTGCCCAGGGCGATTACAGTTATCTCAGCGGCTATCAGGCCACACAGAAGTTGATGCTCGAAAAGCCCGACCTCACCGCGATTTTTCTGGCAAGCGATGAAATGGCGGTCGGCGCCATCAATGCCATTCATGACGCCGGAAAAGACGTTCCCGGCACGATTTCCGTCATGGGATTTGACGATATTCGCCTTGCTTCCTTCGTGCGCCCCACGCTTACCACGGTACGGCAGCCCATCGAGGAGATTGGGAGAGGCGCGGCGGCGCTGCTAGTATCCTTAATCCAGCAGGAAGACAACCAGCAGGGAATCATTTTAAATCATTCCATCATACAACGAGATAGCGTGAAATCAATCTAGCGCTGCACCGCGTTTGCAGGCAGCAAAAATTCGTATCCTGCGAGAAAACGTTTTCTCGCTAATATAAAGGAGAGAAGAAAATGAAAAAACGGTTAGTAAGTATGGCACTCGTTCTGGCGATGCTGACAGCTTTCATGGCAGGCTGCGCCACCACCGCCCCGACAAACGACACGTCCAGCGGCGATTCGTCGCAACCCGCGCAGGAATCCGCCGGCGACAGCGAAGAGATCGTTTTAAAGGTTCTGGACTTCAAGGTAAACGCCGCGGAGGATCTGGTGGCGCTGGCAAAGGACTATTCCGATGCAACGCCCGGCGTCACCGTGGAGGTTGAAGTCGTAAACGATTTCCAGATGATCCGCCAGGCAAGGTTTGCTTTCGGATCCGCCCCCGACATCTTTGCCGTCCGCGGTTATGTCGATTTTTACGACATGAAGGAATATGCGGAGAACCTGAATAACGAGCCTTGGGTTTCCGACCTGTATGACGCCGTAAAACCGGGCATCAGCATTGACGGAGAGGTTTACGGCTTCCCGATGGCAATTGAGTCCTACGGGTTTATTTACAACAAATCCCTGTTTGAAAAGGCCGGCATCACCGAGGAGCCCAAGACGGTTTCACAGCTCAAGGAAGTCTGCGGCAAACTGGTCGCAGCCGGAATCAAACCGTTTGGAGAGGCTTACAAGGACACGTGGCGCTTTGGACAGCATCTGTTCAGCATGCCGTTTGCGCTGGAGAGCGATCCGGCCGCCTTCTGCGAAAACATCAATACCGGCGCCGCGACGATCGGTCAAGGCAAATACATGAACGGTTTCTTTGACGCCTTTGACCTCACGCTGGAATACGGCGCAGGAAAAGATTCTGTTGCGATCGACTATGACGCCAACGCCGCAGCTTTTGTCGCCGGCGACGTGGCAATGTTCCAAGACGGCATCTGGTTCTGGAACATGTTCAAGGACATGGGAGCGGATTTTGAGATCGATATGTTCGCCGTTCCCATGAGCGAAGATCCGGCGGACGCAAAGCTGCCGGTAGATGTTCCCGGGTACTTTGTCGTCAACAAAAACGGAAATGTCGAAGCTGCCAAGGCCTATCTGAACTGGCTGCACGAAAACGCATCGCGCTACTATCTGGAAACGCTGAAGGTTCTCCCGCCGTTTGCAAGCGTTGCGGTAGGCGATGACGCCAGCCCGCTCGACAAGAAAACGCTGCAATACTCCGCCGACGGCATGACGATCCCGTGGTCATTCCTCCTCTGGCCCTCCGGTACGCCGGATAAGTTTGGCATTTCGCTGCAGAAATACATCGACGGTCAGCTTACCCGTGAGGAATGTATGACCGAAATGAACCAGACCTGGCTCGATTTGATGAACTAAACCAAGCGATACTATGCTGCTGCACGGTCTTGCGTGCAGCAGCATGAATGATGTAGGAGGATACGCGGATGACAATCAAAAAAGCAGAAAAACGATCCTTCGGGTCTTATCGTTTTGAAAAACGAAAGGAACGGTATTTGATGTATGCCCTGTTCCTCCTGCCCGCAGTCGTTTTTTTTATTTTGTCCTATGTGCTGCCGTTCGGTCAGGCCATTAACCTTTCCTTTTATAAATGGAACGGTATCAGCAGCACGATGGAATTTGTAGGGCTTGACAATTTTAAGGCGATCTTTCAGGACAAAGCGTATCTCAACAGCTTTCTGTTCACGTTGAAATTCGTCTTTGCCAGCACGATTCTCGTCAATATCATCGGCTTCACGCTGGCATATATCATGTGCGGCAACTTGAAAACCCGAAATCTGCTGCGCTCCATGTTCTTTTTGCCGCAAGTCATCGGCACGCTCATTTTGGGTTATATCTGGCAATTCATATTCAGCTACGTTTTCCCGCAGATAGGCCAATGGACTGGCATAGAACTATTCACCATAAAATGGTTGAGCAGAGCAGACCTGTCCTATGCCGCGCTGGTCACGGTATTCACGTGGTACTTCTCCGGCTATTTGATGGTTATCTATATCGCCGCGCTGCAGGGTGTTCCGGACAGTATTCTGGAGTCGGCACAGCTCGACGGCGCCAGCGGATTTGTCCGTTTGCGCAAGATCATACTGCCGATGGTCGCGCCCTCGATCACAGCAAACGTATTTCTTGCACTGGTAACGACCTTTAAGATGTTTGACCTAAACCTTGCGCTGACAAAGGGCGGGCCGTTCGGCTCCACCGAATCCATCGGGCTGCATATCTACTACGAAGCCTTCAACAACCGGCACTACGGCTACGGTTCGGCAAAAGGTCTGGTGTTTTTCATATTGATCGCCACGCTGACGCTGACACAGATTTATATTATGAAGAAACGCGAGGTTGACATGTAATGATTCAAAAGCATTATAAGCTTTCAACGTTTCTTTTTGAAGTATTCATGATACTGATTGCGGCGATCTTTGCATATCCGCTGTTTTTAACAGTCATCAACAGCTTCAAGACGCTGCCGGAGGTCATGATCTCCACCGCCGCGCTCCCGGAGCATTGGTCGCTGGACAACTTCATTACCGTTTGGAATCAGGTAAACTATCCGAGTCTGTTTCGCAACACCTTTATCATTACGGTTGCAAGCGTCGGCGGTATTGTCCTGTTCAGCTCAACGGCGGCCTATTGCATTCTCCGCCAGAAAACACGGTTGACAAAATTTGTTTTTCTGGTCATTACAGCCGCCATTGTCATCCCGTTTCAAACGATGATGATCCCGCTTGTGCAGGTGGCCGGCAAATTAAAGCTGATGAACAGTCTCTGGGGAATTATCCTCGTCTATTGGGGGTTGGGATTGCCGTTTCCGCTATTTCTTTACCACGGATTCATGAAATCCATGCCCTTTGATCTGGAGGAAGCAGCCCGCATCGATGGCTGCGGCTTTATCAAAACGTTCTTCAAGATCGTTTTCCCGCTGATGCAGCCAATTACGATGACAATCGTCATACTGAATGTATTCTGGATATTCAATGACTTTTTGATGCCGTACATTATGCTCGGCGGCGGTAACTATAAAACAATCGCAATCGGTTACTATTCCTATTTTTCTCAGTATGGCACGAAATGGAATCTGTCTCTGGCGGCGTTGACAATCGGTATTGTGCCCGTCTTCATCTTCTATCTTGCCGCGCAAAAGAAAATGATAAAGGGAATCATGTCCGGAGCAGTAAAAGGATAATATACAAAAAGACAGGTTGAATAACGATGGAACAAACAAGAAACAAACAAACAGGACTGGAACTGATATGGGCCGGCAATAACGGCTGGATCATCTGCGGCGACGGGATTTGTATTGCGACGGATCTGATTTTGGACGACCCGATCCGCATTCGAAAATCCAGCGTGGCAATCGAGCAGTTTGCGCCGGCATTGGACGCTATTTTTCTGACGCACGAACACTCCGACCATTTTCACGAGGGTACATGCACCTATCTTCTGGAGCACTCTCCCTGTAAATTTGTCGTACCGCTCAGTTGCCTGCAAAAGGCGCGCGCATTGGGAATTCCACAAACGCGCATCATCGCTGTGCAGCCGCGCCAAACGCTCCGGATCGAGAGCATGACCGTAGAGACGGTACGCGCGATCCATGGTCACATCGGCGGAAGCATCTATGAAGGCGCCTCCACCAACGACTGCGGCTATCTCTTTACCCTATGCGGGCGGAGAATCTATCAGCCGGGAGATACCGTTCTGTTGCAGGAGCATCAAGAGCAGCTTGGAGACGTCGATGTGCTGTTTATCTCTCCGACGGAGCACAACACTTATATTGCGCAATCCAAAACGCTGATTGAGCTGCTGCATCCCGCCGACATCTTTATCCAGCACTTCGGCACGTTCGCCGTCACGCCGGAAAATGCCTTCTGGACAGTCGGGCATCAGGCGGAATTGTTGCAAACGCTGGATACGGCAACGCAAAAAAAAGTGCATATACCGCGCGAAGGCGAGCGGTACGTGATAGAATAGTTCAAAAAGGAGCAAGACTATGAAACTGGCAATTATCGGCGGCGGTGGCGTTCGATCGATTTTTCTCGCAAAAACAATCGCGCAGCGGGCACGCGACCTTGGAATTACGCAGCTTTCCTTGATGGACAACGACGCGACAAAGCTCAAGATCTACGGTCGTCTTGCCAAAGAGACGGTCGAAAAACTCACGCCGGAGCTTTGCTGCACCCTGACGACCGATCCCGTCGAGGCCGTTCGAGATGCGGACTATATTATTACGACCATTCGCGCCGGGGGCGACGCGATGCGCGTAGAGGACGAAATGATCGCGCTTCGCGCGGGCGTTTTGGGACAGGAAACGACCGGCGCAGCGGGTTTTTCCTTTGCGATGCGCTCAATCCCGGAATTGCTGAAGTATTGCGGCTTGATTGAGAAATACGCCCGTCCCGGCGCAAAGCTTTTTAATTTTACAAATCCGGCCGGGCTTGTGAGTCAAGCGCTTTATCAAGCCGGCGTTCGGTTTGCCTACGGCATTTGCGACGCCCCCAGCGGAATGCTCCGTCAGTTTGCGAATCATCTGAATTTGGATGCAGCCCACATGAAGGCGGAGCTATTCGGGTTGAATCACTTCTCCTGGTTTCAGAGTATTCAATATGACGGTCGGGAGCTGCTGCCGCAGTTGATTTCGGACCGCAGCGCTTATGCGCGCACCGACATGCGCTATTTTGATCCCGAGCTGCTGCAAAGAATACAATTGATTCCCAACGAATATCTGAATTATTACTATTACCCGGAGCGGGCTTTGAAGAACCTCCAGAATTGTTCGGAAACGCGCGCACAACTGATTCAGCGTGTCAACAGCAACATGACAAACGAGCTTTTGCGCATGGAAAACGACAGCTTTGACGATCGGCTTCAGGTCTTTAAGCGCTGGTATGGCGAGCGCGAAAACAACTACATGGCGGCGGAAACCGGAATTAAGCGGGATCAGCAGTGGAGTTTTTCAATCAATGCGCCCGATGACGGCGGCTATGCCGGCGTTGCGATGCGCTATATCGAAATCATCAATTCCGGCGTGCCGGGCGATATGATCCTATGCGTGCCGAATGGAAACGCAATCGCGGCTCTGGAACCGGAGGACGTCATCGAAGCAACCTGCACGGTATCGCGTGACGGATGTCAAGCGCATGCGTTCCCGCGGCTGCATCCGCGTGAAGCGGAATGGATCCGGCGTATGAAAGCCTATGAGCGAACGGCTGCGCGCGCGATTCTCTCCGGCAGTCGAGACGATGCGATTGACGCCCTGATGTTGCATCCGCTTGTCAACTCCTACTCCATTGCAAAGCGGCTTACGGACGAATATACCGTACTCAACGCCGCCTATGCCTGCGGGAGGAAACCATGAGGGTTGCCGCCGTTGGTCCGTGCAATTTAGACCTGATTTATCTGGGGCTGAACGATCTGCCGGCAGAAGGGCAGGAGACCTTCTCCAAATCCTTCTCCATCCATATGGGCGGCGGTCTGCCTGCAACGATCATCAATCTTGCAAGGCTTGGGGTTTCCTGCAAGCTGGGCACCTTTCTTGGCACGGATCTGTTCTCTCATTATGTATCGGAGCAATTAAGCGCCTTTCCGCTGGAATGGAAAAACCTCTACCATGGGCAGGGTATCCCGCTCAGCGTGACCAGCGTGGCCGTGACGAAGCGCGATCGAACCTTTCTCTCTTATCGTGACGCCATTGTTTTTTCCGAGGCACACCTTGCGCAAGTATATCGGTTTCTGAAAGGAAGCGATATCGTTCTGATGAGCTATGGATACCTTTCCGTCTACCGACAGCTCAAGGCAGAGGGCGCAACGCTGGTGCTGGATCTCGGGTGGGAGGAGATCCAAAACGCTGTCGATTTGGCCGCGTATATTGAAACAGCCGACTATTTCCTGCCCAACCGCGCGGAGGCGCAGTTCATAACCGGCGCGGATTCTCCGGATCAGGCCATCCGCATCCTGCAAGAACAGGTGCAAAAACCGATCGTAAAGATCGACAGCGAAGGCTGCCTCTGCTCTGAAAACGGGATCCTATCCCTTGTGCCGCCGATCGCCAACGTGCGCTGTATCGACGCTACCGGCGCCGGAGACGCCTTTTTCTCCGGATTTGTATACGGTATCTGCCACGGCTATCCGTTACGGGATTGCGCCGCTCTTGGGAACATTACCGGCGCCGCCTGCGTACAATCCGTCGGCGCTCTGACCGGCTTTGTGACAGAGCAGGAGCTTCTGGCACATTTCCACAGTTTGACCGCTGCGCGCTCGTAAAAAAAGTCGCATTCACCCGCAGGACGGACGAATGCGGCTTTTCTTCTCCCTTCAAGTCGAAAGAAAATACAAAAAATCCTGCTATCCGAAGACAACAGGATAAACCGAATCGATTTGCTGCTCTATAATCTATAGATTGAATTTTCCCGGCAATGCAACAGACAGCGCCGCTATCGCGATTTTGCGCGTTCGCTTTCCATGCGCATTTGGCGAAAGAGTTTCTCTTTGTAATAGATAATATCGGAAAAATAGCGGATGAGGACGCTGTTGTTCTCGCGTTTGGCGACCTCCAGCTTGGTTTGCAGCTGATTGATCTCGCTTTGCAGGCGCTGCTCGTCTGGTGTCAGCAGCTCTTTGGGAAGCTCGGCGTCAGCAGGCTTCTGGCGACCGCAGATGCAGCAGTACGCCCCGATATTTTCCTTTTTGCAGATCGGGCACTTCCACATATCCTTACGCCTCCCCCATCGTCCCATTTCGCACAATGCTCCTTGCTATAATATTACATTTTCCGGGAAATGAAAAGGGGATGCCGTGTTTTTCCGTTTCAAAAAAGCAAAGCGGTCTGCGTGATCTATACAGACCGCCTTGTTTGATTTGTTTTTATGCAAGCAGCGTTGCCATGACCGCTTTTTGCGCATGGAGCCGATTCTCCGCCTCGTCGAATATCTCCTTGGCGTGTGCTTCAAAGACCTCTGCGGTGATCTCCTCGCCGCGATGCGCCGGGAGACAATGCTGCACGATGCAGTTCTTGTTGGCTTTTTTTAGCAGCGTGTCATCCACGCAGAAGCCTGCAAATTCCTGCTCGCGCGCTTTTTGCTCGGCTTCCTGCCCCATCGACGCCCAAACATCGGTAAATATCGCGTCGGCGTCCTTTGCGGCCTGCATCGGATCCTGCACCAGTTCAAACCGATCCCCGCATGTTGCGGCAAACGCCATGACCGCCGGCAGCAGTGTTTTTCCGGCAGGACACGCAACGGAAACCTGCATTCCCATCTTCAAACCGCCCACCACAAGCGAATTTGCCATGTTGTAGCCGTCGCCAAGGAAGCAGAGCTTTTTCTCGGTCAGATCCTTGCCGAGATACTCGCGGCAGGTTTGCAGATCCGCCAGCACCTGACACGGGTGATAATCGTCGGTCAAGCCGTTGATGACGGGAATCGAGCCGTAGTTGGCCAGGTCCTCTACCTCTTTTTGCGCAAATGTACGGATCATGATGCCGTCGCAATACCGCGAAAGTACACGGGCCGTATCTTCAATGGGCTCGCCGCGGCCGATCTGCAAATCACGGCTGCTCAAAAACAGTGCGTGTCCGCCAAGCTGATACATACCGACCTCAAAGGATACGCGGGTACGCGTAGAGGATTTTTGAAAGATCATGCCCAGCGTCTTGCCGGAAAGCACGGGATGCTTGATCCCCTGCCGGTTATCGGCTTTGAGTTTATCGGCAAGTTCCAGTACGGTTTCGATGTCGCTTTGCGACCAGTCCAAAAGCTTCAGTAAATGTTTCATATTTCCTCCGTCAAATGTTTGTCAGCACCTGCTCGAGCAGATCCATGGCTTGTTCAATTTCTTCCTCTGCAATCACCAGCGGCGGGAGAAGACGCAGCTTCGTTTTTGCCGTCAGGGTCAAAACGCCTGCCTCGATCGCCTTTGTTGCCACAGCCTTTGCCGCAATCCCGTCTTCAAACGTCACGCCGAGCATCAAGCCCAGCCCCGATACCGTCGTCACGTGCGGCATCTTTTTAAGGCGCTCGTAAAACAACGCGCTCTTATTGCGCACCTGCTCTAAAAACGCGTCCGTCAGGCGATCGAGCACGGCCTTTGCCCCCGCGCAGCAGACCGGATTTCCCCCAAACGTCGTCGCATGGTCGCCCGCGCACAGCACATGTTCCGTCTTGTCAAAAAACAGCACGCCGCCGATGGGAAGTCCGCCGGCAAGTCCCTTAGCGCAGGACACCGCGTCCGGCACAATGCCAAACTGCTCATAGGCAAATAGACTGCCGGTTCTGCCGATCCCCGTCTGCACCTCGTCCACAAGCACCAAAATGTCGTATGCCTTGCAGTATTGGACAATCTCCTGCACATAGTCTGCATCCAGCGCGATCACGCCGCCCTCGCCCTGCACCATTTCCATCAGAATCGCACAAACGCGACGATCTGACAAGGCTGCGATCGTATCCTGCACATCATTTGCCTTTGCATAGCAAAAGCCCTCGGTGAACGGGTAGAAGTCATGATGAAAATGCTCCTGCCCCGTTGCTGCCAGCGTGGTCACGGTGCGCCCGTGAAAGGAGTTGATAAGCGTCACGATATGGTCGCGCCCTTCACCGTACTTTTTTCTGCTGTATTTTCGCGCGGTTTTAATCAAGCCTTCGTTTGCCTCCGCGCCGCTGTTGGCAAAGAACACCTTTTTTGCGCCGGTACGGCGGCACAGCGTTTCGGCAACGTCCACGCAGGGAGACGTATAGTATAAATTGGAGGTGTGCTGCAAGGTCATCGCCTGCTTTGCCACCGCCGCGCCCCAGACAGGATCACAAAAGCCAAGGGCGTTGACGCCGATGCCCGCCGTCAGATCGATGTAATCTTTGCCGTCAATATCCCTGCAGTGTACGCCGCTGCCCGATATGAGCGCGACCGGAAATCTTGTATAGGTGTTTGCAACATACGTTTGATCGCGCTGCTGCAATGTGTTTTCATCCATGCTGTTACCTCACTGTTTGAGCATTGTTCCGGCGCCCTCGTCGGAAAACATCTCGATCAGGATCGAGTGCGGCGTTCTGCCGTCGATCATGACGGTTTTTTTCACACCGTGTCGAATCGCGTTTTCCAGGCTGCGGATCTTCGGGATCATACCACCGGACACGATTCCCTGTTCGATCAGGCCGTCAATCTCATTGAGCCGTATTTCGGGAATCAGGCTCGTCTTGTCGTTGACGTCGCGCATCACGCCCAAAATATCCGTCAGCGTGATGATATTCTCCGCCTGTAGCGCGGCCGCAATCTCCGCCGCCGCAATATCTGCATTGATGTTATAGACCGTTCCGTCGTCATCAACGCCCAGAGTTGCAATCACGGGAATATAGCCGTTGTTCAGCGCGCTGTTGATCGGCGATGGATCGATGGAAATAATATCGCCGACAAACCCCAGATCTTCCGATGCTTCAAGCTTCTTGCAGCGGATCATTTTGCCGTCCACGCCGCACAGCCCCATCGCCTCCCCGCCCATCTTGCCGATGAGCGTGACCAGGTCCTTGTTCACCTTGCCCGCCAATACCATCTGCACCACGTTGATGGTATCCTCGTCCGTATAGCGAAGTCCGCCGACAAAATGCGACTCGATCCCGAGCTTTTTGAGCATGTCGGATATTTCCGTGCCGCCGCCATGCACCAGCACCACCTTAACGCCGACGAGCTTTAAGAGAATGATGTCGCTCATGACGCTTTGCTTGAGCGCTTCGTTGACCATGGCGTGTCCGCCGTACTTGACGACCACGACCTTGCCGGAATACTTCTGGATATAGGGGAGCGCCGCCGTCAAGACCTGCGCTTTTTCCGACAGACCGATCAGTCGTTGGTTCATCGCCGTATCCTCCGTCATGTTCTGTAATCCCCGTTGATTTTCACATAGTCGTAGGTCAGATCGCATCCCCAGGCGGTTGCGCCAAATGCCCCCTGGTTCATGTTGATAAGGAGCTGAATCTCTTTTTCGAGCAGCACGGCCTTTGCCGTTTCCTCGGAAAAGGGAACGCCTGCGCCGTTTTTGCACACATCGATCGAGCCTGCTTGCGATGTGATGGAGACGTCGATCTTGTCAACCTGAAAATCCCCCTGCGTATAGCCGATGGCGCAGAGAATGCGTCCCCAGTTGGCGTCCGCGCCGAACATCGCCGCTTTGACAAGGCTGGAGCAGACGACCGATTTTGCAATATCCCTAGCCAATTGCTTTTGGGATGCGCCGCTGACGGTACAGGTCAGAAGCTTTGTCGCGCCCTCCCCATCGCCCGCAATCAGTCTGGAAATATCCCGCAACGCACAGAACAGCATTGCGGAGAAAATCGCGTAATCTTCGTTTTCCTCGGTGATCTTACTGTTCTTTGCCATGCCGTTTGCCAGCACCGCCACCATATCGTTTGTAGAGGTATCGCCATCGACGCTGACCATGTTGAACGTGTCCGTCACAACGGTGCTGAGCGCCTTTTGCAGAAGCTTAGGCGTGATGGATACATCACTCGTAACAAAGCTCAGCATGGTCGCCATATTGGGATGGATCATGCCGGAGCCCTTGGCAATTGCGCCGACCGTTACGGTCTTTTCCCCGATCACGGCGGTATACGCCACCTGTTTTGCCACGGTATCGGTCGTCATAATCGCTTCTGCCGCATCCGTTCCGCCGTCTTGAGACAGCAGCGGAACCAACCGCATAATACCTGAGGCAATGGGCTCCATGACGATGGGCTGCCCAATCACGCCGGTTGAGGCGATCACGATGTCGCTCGGCGTCAAGCCCAGGGCGCGCGCCGTCAGAGCGCAGGTCAGCTCCGCCTTTTCCACGCCGTCGGCGTTGCAGGTGTTGGCGTTTCCGCTGTTGCAGATAATTGCCTGCGCGATTCCGTTGTGTATGTTTTCACGCGTCACGGTGATGGGCGCGCCATACACCTTGTTTTGTGTATAAACGGCGGCCGCAGCGCAGGGAACGTCGCTCACGACGAGCGCCAGATCCTTTTTCTGCTGGTTTTTCCGAATGCCGCAGTGGACGCCCGCCGCGCGAAAGCCCTTTGCCGCGCAGATGCCTCCGGCTATTTTTTGAATACTGTCCATGTTACTCCTCCCACAGCGACCTTCCCTCGTCGAGCCCAAAGGCGATGTTCATGTTTTGCACCGCCGCTCCGGAAGCGCCTTTCCCAAGATTGTCAAGTACGGAAACCAGCGTCATCTGCCGGTCATTGCCAAGTACGTAGAGATCCACTCCCGGCTGCCCGCTCTTGGCATTGGCGGGCAAGAAACCGTCCGCCGGAATATCGCATACCCGCACGAATCGCGCGTCACGGTAAAATTCCGAGAGTGTGTCCAGCATTGCCTGCCGCGACAGCTTTTTTTGCAGCAGATCGACATAGAGCGGTACGCTCACCGCCATGCCGCAATAAAAATCCGATACGATGGGATTGAATACCGGCGGCTGCAAAAGCCCCGGAATCTTCTGCATCTCGGGCAAGTGCTTGTGCGAAAGCGAAAGTCCGTACTGTCTGGGACTTTCGAGCGCAACGTCGCGATCCGTCTGCTCATACTGGGCGATCATCTTCTTGCCGCCGCCGCTGTACCCCGTGATGCTGTGCGCCGTAAACGGATAGCTAGGAGCCGCAATCCCGCACTTGACCAAAGGATAGACCGACGCGATAAATCCGGTCGCATGGCATCCGGGATTTGCGATCCGTTTGGAAGAAGCAATCGCCGCGCGATGTGCTTTGGACAGCTCCGCAAAGCCGTAGTCCCAGCCCGGCGCGGTTCTGTGCGCCGTGGAAGCGTCGATTACGCAAACGTCGGGGTTTTCCACCAGCGTCACCGCTTCGATCGCCGCAGCATCCGGCAGACACAGGAATACGCAATCCGCCTCGTTGATCCGCTTTTTGCGTTCCGCAACATCCTTTCGCAGCGCCGGATCGATCT
>CAZWUK010000059.1:0-13330 GCA_964636685.1 uncultured Oscillospiraceae bacterium | reverse complement strand
TCGGAAAATGACCCGTATCAATATCGTCCAGCACGCGGATGACGTTTTCAATGCCGTCCGCCGCCAGATACCGGTCGTTCATCAGTGCGGAGGCCTCTCCGCTGGTAGACGCCCAGCTGATGCCGATCGTGCCGGAACGCGTCGCGATCTTCGGCGCCTTGTGCTTTTTCATCTTGGCGATCAGCTTAAAATACACGTCGCTCATGGAGACGACGTAATCCACATGGGAGGGTTGTTCCAAAAAACCGTTTTTCACATAGCTCGCCTTGGCAGGACAAGGGGAGATAAACACCACCGCAATGTCGTCCCGGGTCAGCTCCGGATGCTTTTTCATCGCTTCTTTGCGCGCCATTTCGGCAGCGATCTCAATCGGCGGAAGCATCGGCATCACATGGTCGCAAAGATTCGGGAAGCGCAGCGTAATCAGCCGCACCACCACAGGACACGCGGAATTGATGACCGGACGCTTGACGCCGTCCTTGTGCATGTAACGCCTCGTATATTCCGAAACGATCTCCGCGGCGCGCGCTACCTCAAACACATCGTCAAACCCGATGTCCAATAGCCCTTGCAGCACATAGTCTACATCGTCAAGATCCGTAAACTGACCGTAGAGCGACGGCGGCGGCAGCGCGATCTTCCATTTCTTCTCCCGGAAGGCGTCCAGCGAATCGAAGTTCGCCTTTTTGGCCTTATAGGGACAGACGCGGATGCACTCGCCGCAATCGATACAGCAGGCGGAATTGATAACGGCGTGGCCGCCGCGGATGCGAATCGCCTCCGTCGGGCAGCGCTTGAGGCAGTTGGTACAGCCCTTGCACTTATCAGTGTCCAGCGAGACCGAATGCTTGTACTCCTGCATATCTTCCTCCGAAACGTATTGCCTTACGGCACGAGCACCCGCATGGTGACTGTGGTGCCCTTTCCTACCTCGGACTGGATGTCCATAGAATCCGTATAGCGCTTCATGTTGGGCAGACCCATCCCTGCGCCAAAGCCCAGCGCGCGCACATTGTCAGGCGCGGTGGAATACCCCTCCTGCATGGCGAGCGCAATGTCCTTGATGCCCGGTCCCTCGTCGGTCAACACGATCTCCACATACTGGGGATTGACCGTGACGTCCGCCGTGCCGCCGCGGGCATGTACGACCATGTTGATCTCTCCTTCGTACATGGCAATGGATACCCTGCGGATCACGTCCGCCGGAAATCCCATCTGCCGCAGCATCTTCTTGACCTGTACGGAAGCTTCGCCGGCGGAGGTGAAGTTGTCGCCAGCCACATCGAAGTGGTAGCGCAGCACATCATCTTCCATCGGTCGGATCTCCGCAGCCCAGCTGGTTTTTATAGAGCGTGCCGCAGGCCTCATACATTCTGAGCGTACAGGTCATCACCACGATGTGATTATCCGCCGCAAGATCGAGCATATCCGCCGTGGGCGTTTTGCTTCGCACAAAAACGATGCAGCGCATATCCATCATCATCGCGGTACGGATCACCTGCGGATTGACAAGCCCGGTCAAAAGCACAGCCTGGTCTTTGACATACGCCAGCACGTCGCTCATCATATCGCTGCCGCAGGCGTTATGCACCTCCTCCAGCAGCTGCTCCGGCGTGCCGGTCAGAACCGTCGCGTTCAAAAGCTTTGCAATATCTCCGATTTTCATGGAACAAGCCTCCGTCAAAAATAACGTTCGGTTTGATTATTTGTATTTGGCGAGGATTCCTGCAATGGACGACGGCTCCAGTCTGCCGTAAACTTCGTCGTTTATCATGATGACCGGCGCCAGACCGCAGCAGCCCAGGCAGCGCGTCGCCTGCAAGGTGAATACACCGTCTGCCGTGGTGCCGCCCGCCTTGACGCCAAGCTGTTTTTCCAACTCGTCCATGACAAGCTGCGAGCCCTTGACGTAGCAGGCCGTGCCGAGACATACGGAAATGCGGTATTTACCCGCGGGATTGAGCGTGAACTGACCGTAGAATGTAGCGACCTGATAGACTTCCTCCGTGGAAATGTCCAGTCCCTCCGCGATGATGTTCATCACCTCGATGGGCAGATACCCATAGATGTCCTGCGCCTGCTGCAGGATCGGCATCAAAGCGCCCTTGTCCTGCTGATGCGTCTTGATGACCTCTCTGAGTTTCTTTTCCTGTTCGGCGGTTCCCTGGAACGGAACGACCGTCTTCTGCTTTGCCATAAGCATCCTCCTCGTTCAGGTTTAATTATTGGCCGGTATGTTTCAATATACCGATGGTATTATAACATATTTGAATAGCATTGCAAAACAAATTGATGGATTATTTGTCAATTTGTTATTACATTTTGTTGTTCTTGACAAGAATTGCAAAAATTATGTGTCAAAATCGGTCGTTTCGACGTATAAGCATTGTTTGACGGATATGGGGATTCGATCTATAATTACGGTGTATTGTTTTATATAACAACAGGAGGAAAGCTATGCGCATTCTTGTCACCGGCGGCGCCGGTTATATCGGCAGCCATACGGTACTGGCTCTGCTGGACGCAGGCTACGACGTACTCATTGCCGACAATTTTATCAACAGCAAACCCGAATCCATCCGCCGTCTGCACGAATTGACGGACAAGGCCTTCGACTTCGAGGAATGTGAGTTGACGGACGCGGCCGCCTGCGATCGTCTGTTTTCTAAGCGCCGGATCGATGGCGTGATCCATTTTGCCGGCCTGAAGGCGGTGGGCGAATCCGTGGAAAAGCCTTACGAATATTATCGAAACAACCTTGTTTCCACGCTGAACCTTTTGGGCAGCATGAAAAAGTACGACGTCACGCGTTTTGTGTTCAGCTCCAGCGCGACCGTGTATGGCGATCCGGTCTCCGTGCCCATCCGCGAGGATTTTGCGCTGTCTGTCACCAACCCCTACGGACGCACCAAGCTCATGATCGAAGACATGCTGCGCGACATCGCAAAGGCGGAGCCGGCGCTTCGCATCTGTCTTTTGCGCTACTTTAACCCCATCGGCGCGCATCCGTCCGGGCGCATCGGCGAGGATCCGGCGGGCATCCCAAACAATCTCGTTCCCTATATTGCGCAGGTCGCGGTCGGTAAGCTTCCCGCGCTTCGCGTTTTCGGCGACGATTATCCCACGCACGACGGCACGGGTGTGCGCGATTACATCCACGTAATGGATCTGGCAGATGGGCACGTCGCCGCGATCCGCCGTCTGGAAAAAGGTTGCGGCATCTGCACCTACAATCTCGGAACCGGCAACGGCTACTCGGTGCTCGACGTGCTGCACGCCTTTGAGCGTGCCTGTGGCAAGACGCTGCCCTATCAGATCGTCCCCCGCCGCCCCGGCGATATCGCGGAATGCTATGCCGATCCCGCCAAGGCCGCAAGCGAGCTTGGCTGGAAGGCAAAATACGACATCAGCCGCATGTGTGAAGATTCCTGGCGCTGGCAAAGCCAGAACCCCAACGGATATAACGACTGAGCATCAAAGGAGGAAGCCATCATGGAAAAACCGACTCTTGTAGTACTTGCAGCAGGCATGGGCAGCCGCTACGGCGGACTCAAGCAGATCGATCCCGTCGGCCCGCACGGGGAGATCATCATCGACTATTCGCTCTATGACGCGATGCAGGCCGGCTTTGAAAAGGTCGTTTTCATCATCAACCGCAACATCGAAAACGACTTCAAGGAGGTCATCGGCAATCGCGTCGCCAAAAAAATGGAGGTCGGCTACGTCTATCAACAGCTCGACTCCATGTTCCCCGCCGGTATGACCCCGCCCGCAGACCGCGTCAAGCCCTGGGGCACCTCACACGCGATCCTGTGCTGCAAGGATGCGGTCAAAGGCCCGTTCGGCATCATCAACGCGGACGACTACTATGGAAAATCGGCCTATAAAGTGCTCTATGACCGTCTGAAAACGGCAAAGGACGGCGAAAAGTACGATTTCTGCATGGTAGGCTACATTCTGGAAAATACCCTCACCGACGCAGGCTCCGTCGCGCGCGGCGTCTGTGTGAGCGACGAACGCCATCAGCTTGTGGACATCGTCGAACGGCTCAAAATCTATAAGACGCCCGACGGCGCCGCCTACACTGAGGACGACGGCAAGACCTTTGTCAAGATCCCGGCAGGCAGCCCGGTTTCGATGAACATGTGGGGCTTCACGCCCAGCCTGTTCGACGAACTGGAGGCGCGTTTCCCGACGTTTCTCAAGAATGCCTTTGAGAAAAATCCGCTCAAGGCGGAGATGCTCATTCCCAACGAGGTCGGCGCGCTGCTAAAGGAAGGCAAGGCGGCGGTAGAGGTTCTCTCCTCGCCCGACCGGTGGTTTGGCGTCACCTACCGAGAGGACAAGCCCATCGTCATGGCGGATCTCAAGAAAATGACCGACGCCGGCGTTTATCCGGATCATCCGCTGTTTTAACAAATGATAAAAGGCGTGTTTTTTGACATGGACGGCACGATAACAGATTCTCTCCCCTTTTGCTATCGTGCCTTTCAAATCGCGTTGGAACCCTTTTTGCAGCGCGAAGTAACCGTATCCGAGTTGGTCGCCGTTTCCGGCATTACCGAGGAGGGGATGCTCCGCCGTCTGGTTTCGCCGGAATGCTATGAAGATGCGCGGCAGCGCTGGTACGACACGCACCGCCGCCTGCATCCGGCGATGAACCCCGCGCCGATCCCCGGCATGACAGAGCTTCTGCACACGCTGCACGATCACGGGATTCCGCTTGCGCTCATCACCGGTCGCGGCGAAACGAGCCTTTCGCATTCGCTCGATCAGTTTGACATGCACGGATTGTTTGCCGCAGTCGAAACCGGCGATGAAAACTGCAACAAAAAGGCGGAATGCCTGCTGCGCGCTGCTGCAAAGCTCGGTCTGCCTCCCGCCGAAGCGATCTATGTGGGAGATTCGCCGGGAGATATTTTAGCAGCGCATCAAGCCGGCATGCCTGCGGCGGCCGCGCTTTACGCTTCTCCCGAATTCCTGCAGCCCGCCGCCGTTCTTGCCGAGCATCCGGAGCAGTCGTTTTATCGGGCAGCCGATCTTACGGCGTATCTGTATGAAAACTGTGGAATTTCAAAAAATTCCCGCATTGCGCCGTAAAAGTGAACATGCTGTGAGAATGCGGGCAAGAAACCATGAAACTTTCTCAAACGGCAGAAAAAACCCTTGCATTCACCGGCAAAAACGATATGCTTGTAATAGAATAAGTATGTAATTATCAAGGAGGTTCCCATGCGCAGAAAAAGGTATCGCATCACGCCAATGGGATATATCGTGTTGAGCATCATGGCGCTCGTCGTGATCGTCAGCGTCTATTTCATCGTGTGGTCGATCCGAAATAAAATCAAAGAGAACAGCGCAAACGATCCCAACGCCTCGTTCACCCCGGCGCTTGGCGATTCTGTTCTCGGCGGCGTAACCCCGTCTCCGACGCTTCCGCCGGTAGACAGCTTCACGCCAACCCCCAGCCTCGTTCCCTCTGCCACCGATACGCCGGTGATTTCCTCTTCGTCGCCATCGCCCAGCGCGACGCCGACGCCGACGCCCAAGGTCACAGTCAACGTTCAGCCGACCACGGAGGAGGAAAAGGCCGCCTATGACGGAACGCTTACAGGCAGCGGCGTTGCTTTGCGCGGCGGGCCCACCACGAGCGACACGATCATCAAAAAGTACGATAAGGGTACCGCGCTCCGCGTGTACGGCACCTATGGCGACTATTATAAAGTGCAAGTACTGGAGAGCAAGACCTACGGCTTCATCGCCACGAAGTTTGTCGTTAAGGCGCAAACGCCCGACGGCATGATCGCCGGCACAATCACCGCCTCGAAGCTCGCCATCCGTACAGGCCCCAGCACCGATACCAAGGCAAAGGGCGAGCTGGTTTCCGGCGACGCCGTATACGTCCTGTTCCAAACAGACGGCTTCTACTATATTCAGGTCGTCACCTCCGGCGTGAAGGGCTATGTCAAAGGCACCTATGTCAAAACCGACGTCAGCGTGCCCTCCGGCACCCCCGTTCCGGAATAATCCCGTCATCGCAAAGCGCCTCCGTTCTCAGCCGAACAGAGGCGCTTTTATTTTTCACGCGAATACGCCGGGCGTCCTTCCGCATTTTCGCAAGATAAAAGCGCCGGCAAAACCGGCGCTTTTAATGTTGCAAAATCCACCTTCGTGTATTCTGCCGGAACGATCCGCGGGGGGATGCGAATCGGTCTTCCCATTGGTAATGGTTACATTGCAATAATACCAGTTTTTTCAATCGCTGTCAATCATCATCCAGCCATTTTGTAATCGTTTTCATCTGATAGATACGCCGCCATGCGCCTGTCAGATCCTGCGCGCCCGATCCCGGGTTTACGTATCCAACACAGCGGATTCCCGCTGCATTCGCGCTCTGAATCCCAATGGCGCTGTCTTCGACGGCAAGCGCGTTTTCCGCACAGACGCCCATGCGTGCCAATACCGCAAGATAAATATCCGGTGCGGGCTTCAGGCGCGGGCAGTCGTCACCGCACACCACGTCCGAAAAACGGGCATCCAGCTTCAAGTGCCGCAGAACGCCGTGCACAAGATTTCGCGGAGACGACGACGCCACCGCGCAGCGGATTCCGCGCCGCCGGCAGGCGTCCAGCACCTCAGTCACGCCATCCTCGGGCAGAAGTCCCGCATCGATCACGCCTTGCAGCGTCTCCCGCATGTGTCTGGCGGCGACCGCGCCGGCGTCCCAATCCAGCCCGCACAGGTCGAGCAGCTCCTGATACATCTCTACCGTCGAACGCCCAACCGGGTGCAAATCATGCAAAAACGGTTTCCCGCCGGTACAATCCGCCGTGATCCGTTCGCGCACCGTCTCATGAATGGGCTCGGTATCGGCCAGCGTTCCATCCATATCAAATATGACAAGCTCGATCTTCACCGCGCTCTTTCCTCCACCGTTTTTGCGGCCTGCCGCTCGATACAGTCTAAAAATGCGTTCTCATCCATGGGTTTTGCGTAATAAAAGCCCTGAATCATGTCTGCCGCAAGCTCTTTCAATATCTCCACCTGCTCCGCCGTTTCAACTCCCTCGACAAGCACCTGCATCCCCATGGACTGAAATGCCGTCACCACGGAATGCAGCAGGCTTTTTGCCCTGCCGTTTTCCGTAATATCGTTCACCAGGCTCTTATCCACCTTGATGTATTCAAATTGCAGCGAGGTCACATTGGCAAGGTTCGAATACCCCGTTCCGAAATCATCCAGACAGGTTCCCACACCCATACCAAGCAGTTCCTCGGTAATCGTCCGCGCAAGCTCCATGTCCTCGACTAAGAGTCGTTCCGTAATCTCAAGCTTCAGGCGGGACGCCGGAACCCCGTACCAGCTCAACAGCCGCCGCAGGCGGTTGACGACGTCGAGATTTCTATATTCCCTGGCGCAGATGTTGACCGACAGCCACTCCAGATCCTCCTCCCGGTGATCGCGCAAAAATCTGCAGGCCTTCTCCAGCACCATCCAGCTGATCTGCTCAATCATTCCGTTTTCCTCAGCCAACGGAATAAACTCGCCCGGTGAAATGACCGCGCCGTTGCGATCGCGCATCCGCAGCAGCACCTCCGCGCCCGTAAAGCGCTGCCTGCGGCAATCGTATATGGGCTGGAAGTTCAAAAAAAAGCGATCCGTGTCGTTGGCGTTTGAGAGCAGGTGAATCACATAATTGCGGCGGCCAAGCTCTTTTGCAAGGGTTGCGTTGAAACGCACCGGCGCATTGTATTCTGAAGCGATTTTGGAACGGCGCACCGCATATTCCAGCGATTCGATCAGATTGTTGACAGTATGCGCGTGCGCGGGGTAGGAAATGTCCGCGACCGCCGCACGAATGGCCGCAATGTTCCCATCGTAAACCCACGGGCGCAAGAAGCGAGCCTGAAGGCTCGCAAGGCAGTTTTCATAATCCGTTTCGTCGATATTTCGCAAAATCAGAGCAAATTCCACGCCGGAGAAGCGAAATGCAATCGCGTCCTTCCGCAGCGCCTGCAAAAACTGGCCGATCCCATGCAAAAACCCGTCGCCTGCGCGCTGACCGAATTGATTGTTGATCTGCTTATAGTTGCGCAGGCTGACAAAGATCACATGAAACAGCTTCTGCTGCGAGACGAATATTTGCAGCGTTCTGTAAAACGCTTCCCGGCTGCCCAGCTCGGTCAAATGATCCGTATCAATACGTTGCTGCTGTGCGTTGATAAAAAACACCAGCAGCGTGATGATCGCAATCGCTCCGCTCAAAAGCGTCTCCGGAGACATCAACTGATAGGTTGTCAGCGCGACAACGCTGGGGACGACCATCGCCAGCCCCTTCCGAAACGCACGATTGACGCGCCGCCGCTCGCTCAAAAAAACGCACGCAACGATTAGAATGCTTATCATGGCAAAGATGTATGGCGTTTTGTTTCCGACGCCACGATGGTAATTGCCCGCCTGATCGAAATAGAACAGCAAATGCGTTTTCTCGTTCGTTATCGCAACGCCAACAAACAGGAAGGCGACCACAATCTCCACGATCAAACTGGCACGAAACGCTGTTTGATCGTAGCGATCCTCAAAAATCAGCGTCAGCGCATAGACCGTCACCGACGCGATCATCAGGAACGTGAACACAAACCCGATTGCATTGACGCAATATTGCGCAAACATTGCGATGCTCGGATCTTGCATCATTCGAATCGACGCAATGTCCAGAGCGATACATAAAAACGTGATAAAAAGGCTGATTTGAAAAGTGCGCGTACGCAGAACGATCACCGTGTGCTCCTGCAAGGAGTATATAAATACGACGACCGTGATAACCAACGCTATCCATTCAGGCGCGACGACCCAGTTCACCATCTGGCATTCCTCGATTCGTTGTTGATAGAAAAGTTTCATCCTGACAAAATTTGGTCACTCTTTTGTCATTATACTCTACATTTCCGGCTCGGGCAAAGGATATTTTGCATGTGCCTGTAATAATACTGTATAATAATTGTATAAATGTATATTTAGTAGTTTTTCCTCTGCTTGCCTTTTCGCAACGCGCACAGCTGTAATGAATAGCGCCGTCACTGTTCCCCATCGGATTTTGCATGACGTTGTAACAAAATGTATAATTCAATTTTCCATTTTTTCCTTGCCACGCCGGCGCGGGTCAATCCGGCTCCCCTGCAAAAAAACGGTATTCGGTCGCAGAGCGCAGCGTCTGCCCCGCGCGAAGCACGATCGACGGGAAATGCGTGCATTCCATCGCATTGGGGAACATCTGCGTTTCCAGACAGACCCCGGTATGTCGGTCATAGAGCACATCGTCCTTCCCGACGTGCGGCCGAAGGAAATTGCCGGAATAGAGCTGCATGCCAGGCATGGTCGTCCAGGTCTCCATCCGCCGGCCGGAACCGTCTTCCCAAAGCGTCGCCGCATGGCACAGCGTATCCCGCTCCTTTTGTCGCAGGACAAAATTGTGGTCGTAACCGCCCGGGATGGCAAGCTGAACATCTGTGCCCGCAATCCGCTCTCCGATCGTGTGCGGCAAGGTAAAATCAAAGGGCGTTTGCGCAACCGGGCGAATCTCACCGTATGCCACCATATTTTCCGACAGCGGCGTAAAGAAGTCGGAAAAGATTTGCAGCCGATGGTTCAGAATGCTTTTTGCGCCGTTTCCCGAAAGGTTAAAATAGGCATGATTCGTCAGGTTGACCGGCGTATCGCGGTCGGCAACGGCCTGATATTGGATGCAAAGCGCATTCTCGCCGGAAAAGGTAAAGGTGACGGTGAGTTCGAGCGCTCCCGGAAAACCGTCCTCACCGTCCGGGCTAAGGCGAGAAAAGGCGACTCCGTTTTCGACCGGCTGGACGGAAAAAATCTGCGCATGGAACCCGTTGATTCCACCGTGCAGCGTCTTTCCGTGGTCGTTGTCAAGCAACGGATACCGCTTGCCATTGAGTGTAAACGCGGCGCCGTTGAGCCGGTTCGCGCAGCGACCCACCGTTGCGCCAAAGTATTTCCCCACGGTTTCATAGGCCGCGACCTCGTCGTAACCGAGCACAACGTTTCCCAGCACGCCGTTTTGATCCGGCACCTGAAGCTCGACGATTCGCGCGCCAAAATCCGTCAGCGCCACATATGCGCCAGATGCGTTTGTCAGCGTGTACAGGGAAACGTTCCTGCCGTCTGAGGTCGTCCCAAACGGTCGCTTTTCCATCCGCATTGTTCTATCCTCCCGTTGCTTTGCTTATTTTGTGTCAGGATGCACAAAGCAGACGTTTGACACAACGTCTGCAATATGGCAGATACGCCGGCTCCAAGCGCCGGCGTCTTAACATCCATTATTTTTCCACGGGAATATCGGATAGCGTTTTTTCTTCAAAGCCCTCGGTGCTGTCTCCGACAATCAGCACGCGGAGTGTCAGGAGCATCAATTGCAGATCCTTCACCAGGCTGCAATTTTCAATATACAGCAGGTCAAGCTTCAGCTTGTCCTCATAGGTCGTGTTATATTTTCCATAGATTTGCGCATACCCGGTCAGTCCGGCTTTGACCTTCATGCGGTAACGAAACTCCGGCATCAGCTCGCAGTAATAATCCACGTTTTCAATGCGCTCTGCGCGCGGCCCCACAAACGACATATCTCCCGCGAGAATATTGAAAAACTGCGGCAGCTCATCGATGCGCGACGCGCGCAGGAAGCGTCCGAACGGCGTGATGCGCGGGTCGTGCGCTACGGTAAACTGCGCGCCGTTTGCCTCCGCGTTTTCGACCATGCTGCGGAATTTGACCAGCGTGAAGCGACTTAGATTTCTGGTATACCGCTCCTGCCGAAAGAAGACAGGGCCGCCGTCCTGCAGCTTGATGATAAGCGCAGCCAGCAGCATAACAGGGCTGGTGACGAGAATGCCGAGCAGCGAAAAGAAAATATCCAGCAGGCGTTTCACCATCAGCTGCTCCAGTGAAAAGGTTCTGTTGCGGCAAATGTACACCAGCGAATCGCCCACAAAGGTTTCGTGCGCATTGTGAAAGATAATATCCTGTACCGACGGTACGACGAACAGTCCCTTATTGTTTTCAAAGCAGTATTCGGTCAACTCCATGCGCAGCTCGTTTTTCACCGCACCCAGAATCACGGAGGAATACGGGGCGATCTCCTCGATCAACCGCTCCATCCCCACCGTTTCCTTGCACACCTTCTGCACGATATACTTTTCCTTGATCGCGGAGAACTTTTTAAAAATATCTTCCTCGCTCCGGCCTTCGGCGCAGATCATGATTGCGACCCGCGCGGGATGCAGCGCAAAATACAACCGATTGGAAAGCGCATACAAAATTGTTCCCACCGTCCACTGCACCAGCGTCGTCACCAGCAGCGGTACGGGATTGAGCATCAGCTTTGCCGAGAGCGAAAGCGCAAAGTACGTGATAAAATTGGTTAGAAATACCGTGATAAAGAACATGAGCATCAGCTCGCGCAGTCGGAGAATTCCGATCTGGAAACAGCGATAGGTGGTCGCAAAGGACATGAAGATGAAAAAATACAGCAGCTCAAATATGACAAATCCCTTGAACCAGAAATCCATCTCCGGATAATAATGTAAAATCAAATACAAAAAAGCGCCCAGCACCGAAGCCGTAATCAACAGCTTGCAAAAAAACATAATGCCTTTGCGCATTTGATATATCGAAAATCGTTTCACAAAATCTTCCTTTTTTATGCGGACACGCGCCGAAATTACTCGAATATTGTAGCATTTTCGTCAATCGCTTGTCAAACCGAAACGCTGCCGATCGGCCTTCGCCCGCCGTCTCCCGTCCAAACTGAGAACTTTCTATGATCGATACGAAAACGAAACGAAAATCTTGCCCACCGCGCTTGACAAATGCTTTTTAGACGGATAGGCTTTTTCTTGTCGAATCGTTCGTCTTTTCGTAATCTATGTAAAGGAGAACCAGCTTTCTTGAAAAAGCGATTTCTTTCCTGCCTGCTGATCCTTTTGCTTGCCATTGCCTTCGCGCCTGCATTTTCGCGTGCGGAGGACGCCGCTCCACGGCTGCAGTTTGGCGCGGATGGCAGCTTTACCGTGCTTGTGCTTGCGGATACGCAGGACGTGCAGCTCTGTTCTCCTTTTCTTGTGCGCTCCATCCTTGCGACGCTGGATCTCTATCAGCCGGATTTCGTCGTACTTCTGGGCGATCAAATTGAAGGCGGGCACCCGTTGATCGACATTGGCAACCGCAGCAAAAATGTTGCGCGCGCCATTGACAACATCCTTTGGCCGATCGCAGAGCGGGAGATTCCCTTTGCCGTCGTCTTCGGCAACCACGACGCAGAAAGCGGCGTCAGCCGGGAAGAGCAGATGCGCATCTATCAAAGCTATCCCAATTGTCTTGCCGTAGACGAGGGCGAAAAACTTCCCGGGTGCGGAACCTATCGGCTTCCCGTCTATGATATGAGCGGCAAAGGCATCGCCATGAACCTGTATTTCTTCGACTCCGGCGATTACACCGAAACCGGCGATTACGGCGCCGTCACGGCGGAGCAGGTGGATTGGTACCGGAAAGAAGCCGCCGCAGTAAAAGCCGCCAACAACAACCAGACCATACCGGCCATCGCTTTTCAGCATATTATCGTACCGGAGATCTACAACGTTCTGTCCGAAACGGACGCGGACGCACCCGGCGCGTTTGCAGGCGTCGGAATCGGTCGGGGCGGCTATTATCTTCCCGATTCCAGCTCCATTCTCGCGGGCGCGCTGTTAGAAGCGCCCTGCCCCTCCAGTCTCAACGGCGGACTGTTTTCCGCATGGAAGGAAAACGACGTCTTTGCCGCCTTCTTTGGACACGACCATAAAAATTCCTTCATTGCATCGGTAGACGGAATCGATCTTGTGGCTTGCCCCGGCGCGACCTATACCGCCTATAACGATGCTGCCGTACGCGGCGCGCGCCTGCTCCGGTTTACCGACGGCGCGATCCGGGACTATGAGACGCTGCATGTCAAATTTTCTGATTTTGACGACGTCAGCGGGCTGAATTCTCTGCGTTACCATCTGACCACCACCGGAAGACTTCCCAACTGGACAAAGATCTGTGTGGTTCTGGCGCTCCTTCTTGTAATCGCCATCGTGCTGATCGTCTGTATCGCGCGCGACCCTAATCGCGGCAAGCCCGCCGAGCAGCCGCTTTTCTCCGGCGACGACGCGGAAGACTTTGAGCCGGAAGCTCCGGCGACGGCTGCCGGCGATGGCAGTAAACCGGTTTTATCTGCGCCCAAGGAGGCGCGGGCGGAAAAAAAGGACGAACCAACGTAACACAACGAACGCTCAAG
>CAZWUK010000058.1:0-13392 GCA_964636685.1 uncultured Oscillospiraceae bacterium | reverse complement strand
CTCTTATTTTTTCCCGCAGCAGTTTTTATACTTTTTTCCGCTGCCGCAGGGGCAGGGCGCATTGCGGCCAACCTCCGCTTCCTTGATGAACATCATCGAAGAACGGTATTCCTTGGTGATTTCCTTTTTCTGATCTTCCGTGAGAATATTATCCCATTCGGCAAGACCGTACAGCCACGGCGCTTTGGCTTTGAGCATGTTAAAATACAGCTTCTCGGGATCGATATCCAGCACAACCTTGGTGCTCTCCTTGAGCTTTTCCAGATTGATCTCTTTTTTCAGGCTGGTGTTGATACCGTCGATAAAGCCGCAAAATGTGACTGCATCCATCGAAAAACGATCTGCCAGCTCTTGCAGCGTTCCCTCGTACTTCCAGGTTTTCTCCTGCAAAATGACTTCGTAGTTCTTGGTTTCCAACTCAAAATAGCTATTCCAATATGCCTGCTGTTGCTCCGGTGTGCGCTCCTGCTCGGCATTTTCCTGCCACGTGCTGTAAAGGCTCATTCTTCTTCCCTCCCATGGATTGCGCTGTTCAAGGTGTTTTCAATATCCGTATTCCAGAGAAGCAGCGCGCCTTCTCCCGTATCGCTATAATACCGCGGACGATATCCATTTTGCACGAAATCCAGTGATTTGTAAAGGCTTTGTGCTATAAAATTATTTTCCCGCACCTCCAGCGTCATGGAGGTTGCGCCAAACCGGCGCGCCGTTTCCATCATGGAAAGCATCAGAGCGCGCGCAAACCCGCGCCCTCGAAACTCGGCGACAACGGCAATATTGGTAATGTGCGCTTCTTCGTACAGTACCCACATGCCGGCATAACCCGCGACCTTGCCTTCGCAGTCATACACATGGTAATGCGCCACGTCGTTGCGCAGTTCCCCCGCCAACGATGCTTTTGACCAAGGCGAGCGAAAGCAGGCGCACTCGATCTCGTAAACGCGCGGCACGTCTGCACGCACCATCGGACGAATATTCGCGTTCATTTTCCGCCGTTCTCCTCCATGCGCTTGCGATACATACGCTCCGCCTGACAGGCGCGCAGATACGCAGGCCGCGCAGGCGTCTTTGTCGCGTTATTCAGCAGCAGAAAGCCGCGGCACACCGACACGGCGGTCAACACGCACTGCTCCGCTTTTGCGAATGTCGCGCCCTTGCAGTGGTCTTTGATTAAATCGGCGCATTGCAGTGCAGCGTCGCCGACAAAGTACACGCCGTCCGGCAGCTTTTTGCAATATTCCGCAATACCCTCCGCCGACGGTTCCAGCTTTCGTACTCCGCCGTCGTAGAATGCCATATAACCGTTTTCGTTGGCAGCGTCGATCATTGTGCAGGTTGGTACGCTTGGCGCGTCAGCAAGCGCATAGAGCGCTGTGAGCGAGTCCACGGACGCGACCGGAATTTGCTTTGCGTTTGCAATCGCATTTGCCACGGCAACCCCGATTCGAATGCCCGTGAAAGAACCCGGGCCCGAATCCACCGCGATCACATCGATTTCGTCCAGCGTTGCGTGTGCATCTTCCAGCACCGTTTCGATCAGCGGCAGTATCGTCTCAGCGTGTCGCTTGTCGCTTTGACCAAACCGCTGCACGACGACGGTTTCTCCGTCGCAGAGCGCAACGGACGCAATCGCCGCGCCGGTTTCAATCCCCAATATCTTCATAGCATGTCCACCAGCTTTTCATAAGCTTCGCCGATCCCCGTCACGGTGATCTCTCGCGGCAATTCTCCGCTTCCGACAATGGTTACATCCAGTCGTTTTTTTGGCAGCGCCTCTTGCACAAGCTCTGCCCACTCCATGGCAATGACGGCGTCACGCTTGACATAGTCGTCAAACCCAATCGCGTAAAGTTCGTCCGCATCGGACAGACGGTAAGCGTCAAAATGCAGCAGCGGCCGCGTTCCCTCATTGTGCTCTGCAACGATGGTAAACGTGGGACTCGGCATATCCAATATGCCGAATGCCCGTCCGATCCCGCGCGTAAAAACGCTCTTTCCCGCGCCAAGATCGCCGTGCAACGCAACAAAGGCACGATCGGGCAAAAGCGCCGCCACCCGTGCCCCGAATGCCAGCATATCCGGCTCCCCGACGCATTCAAACACGCGCGTTGCCATCAGAAAATCCCCTTCTCCAGCAATTCCTTTGCAAAGTCCAGATACCGATCCTCGCGGATCGCCTGACGCACATCCTCCATTAAACGCAGCGAGAAGCGCAAGTTGTGCATGGTGATGAGCTGCGCGCCAAGGATCTCATTGGCCTTAATCAAGTGGCGAATATAGGCTCTGGTAAAGTTTTTGCACGCGTAGCAGTCGCAATCCTCCTCAATGGGCGAGAAGTCATGCTCATAGGTCGCGTTGCGCAGCATCTTCTTGCCGCTTCTTGTGAGCGCCAGACCGTTTCTCGCGCTTCTTGTCTGCAACACGCAATCAAACATGTCTACGCCGCGCAGCACGCCCTCCAGCAGACAATCCGGGCTGCCGACGCCCATCAGATACCGCGGCTTATTACCAGGCATGTAGGGCATCATATCCTCAAGGCGTTCGTACATCGTTTGCTTTGGCTCTCCGACGCTCAGTCCGCCGATTCCATAGCCGATGAAGTCCATCGCAGCCATGGTCTTTGCGCTCTCGATGCGAAGATCTTTATAGGTTCCACCCTGCACAATACCAAACAGCGCCTGATCCGGGCGGGTATGCGCATTTTGGCAGCGCTCCGCCCAACGATGCGTACGGTTCATCGCCGCCACCGTATAGGGGTGATCGCTCGGATACGGCGCGCATTCGTCAAAGCACATCGCAATATCTGCGCCCAGTGCTTCTTCGATCTCCATCACCTTTTCAGGCGTGAAAAAGTGCTTGCTGCCGTCGATGTGTGAACGGAACATCACGCCATCTTCGCGGATGTCGTTCATCTTGGCAAGGCTGAACACCTGAAATCCGCCGCTGTCGGTCAGGATCGGCCGATCCCAGTGCATGAACTGGTGCAGCCCGCCCGCTTCTTTCACAAGCTCGTGACCCGGGCGCATATACAGGTGGTAGGTATTGGATAAAATGATATTTGCGTTGACGTCCAGCAGATCGCGCGGCGTCATCGCCTTGACGGTTGCCTGTGTGCCAACCGGCATATAGCAGGGCGTTTCAATCACGCCGTGCGGGGTATGGAGCAATCCCAGCCGTGCCCCGGACTGCTTGCAGGTTTTTAACAATTCAAACTTAAAATATTCTTGCATACTACCTCACAGGATCAGCATGGCGTCGCCAAAGCTGAAAAAACGATATTTTTCTTCCACCGCGTGTCGGTAGACCCGCAGCATCTCCTCGCGTGTGGACAACGCGGACACCAGCATCAAAAGCGTGGATTCCGGCAGATGAAAATTGGTAATCAGTGCGTCGACCGCTTTGAAGCGGTATCCGGGCATGATGAAAATACTTGTCCAGCCGGACGAAGCGTGCACAACCCCCGCCTCGTCCGTGACGCTCTCCAGCGTTCTTGTGGAGGTTGTGCCGACACACACGATCCTGCCGCCGTTCTGCCTTGCGCGATTGATACGCGATGCGGCCTCCTCCGTCACCTCATAGTATTCAGAGTGCATCTTGTGATCCTCGACATGTTCTTCCGAAACAGGGCGAAACGTACCAAGCCCGACATGCAGCAGCACATCGACGATGTCCACGCCTTTTGCGCGAATCCTTCCGAGAAGCTCGTCCGTAAAGTGCAATCCCGCCGTCGGCGCTGCCGCAGAACCGTTCTGGCGCGCGTAGACGGTTTGGTAGCGTTCCCTGTCGGTAAGTCGCTCGGTAATATACGGCGGCAGCGGCATTTGCCCTGCCCGATCAAGCACCTCTTCAAAAATTCCATCGTACTCGAGCCGAACGAGACGTCCGCCCTCTGCGGATGTTTCCCCGAGCACGGTAACGGCAAGTTCATCGTTGACAATATAGCGAAGTCCCGGCTTTGCGCGCTTTGCAGGACGGGTAAGACATTCCCATTCGTTCTCCGCTTGCGTGCGTTTGAGCAAAAGGAACTCCATCTGCCCGCCGGTATCCTCCCGGGTCGCAAAAAGACGCGCCGGAATGACGCGGGTGGTGTTACGCACCAGCACGTCCTCCGGGCGCAAATACTCTGTAATATTGTAAAAATGGCGGTCGTCAATCGTCCCGTCGCTGCGGTGAAAAACAAGAAGTCTGGACGCCGTGCGGTCGGCGGCAGGCGTTTGCGCGATCAGCTCATGCGGCAGATCGTAGAAAAAGTCGCTGGTTTGCAATGTAGCCCCTCGATTCCCAAAATACATTTCGTATTATAGAGGAATCGGCACAAGGTTGCAATCCCTGTTCGCTACGCCGCCGGTTTTTGCATCCCGTTGCTGTCGATGACAGTCTCGCCATCCAGCAAGAGTTCGGAAACGGTCACAAAGGTATAGCCGTCGGCCAATGCCGTTTCTAAAAGTGTCGGCAGATAGGTCTCAATCTTGTAGCCGTTGTTATGGCACAGAATGATGCTGCCGTCCGTGAGCTTTGGCAGCACGGAATCCAGAATCGTCTGCGCGCTGCGACTCTCCTTCCAGTCGATGGTATCCAGGTTCCACTGTACCGGCTCGTAACCGATCTCACGTACGGCTTTGATGACGGTGTCGTTGTATTCTCCAAACGGCGCGCGAAACAGCGTGCAGCGTTTTCCGGTGAGCGCTTCGATCTCGTCGTCAAGCTTTGAAATCTCCGTCTGCACCTGTGTGGCGTCAAGCTTATTCATGTGCGGATGCGTCAGGCTGTGGTTGCCAATCTCATGCCCGGCTTGTGCAATTTGCTTGACAAAGTCCGGATACGCCTCCACCCAAACGCCGCAAAGGAAAAAGGTCGCCTTGGCATCGTACTTTTTGAGCGTCTTGAGGATAAACTCCGTCTTGTCCGATTCCCACGCCGCGTCAATTGTCAACGCAATCTTATGATCGGTTCGCTCCACGTAATAGACGGGAAGCTCTCTGGATTTTCCCGGCAGTACGTTCAGTTCATATTCCGCCACGCCGGCCTGAGTAACGGTAGCGACGGAAGACGCGTCCCTAAGACAAAAAAACAGGACGACTGCCGCAATCAGTACGGCCAGTATCGCAGCTGCAATCAGCAGCGTGCGCTTTTTAATAATGACGATCCGCAATACCGGTTCCTCCCCCAAATTTACTGCTATATCTTTATGCGGGGATTCGTCCGGAAATAACAAACGACCGCCTAAAGAGCGGTCAGAGACTGTCGAAAAACCTTTGTTTTTCGACAGGACAACCGCTTCTTGCCTACAACCATTCTGGTCGCCGGGCGGCAAGAAGCACAAGGAAACGCCCACTTTGGGGCGATCCGTTGACCCGGCAAAGCCGGATCAGCCGGAAAGACGGAAGGGGTCGCGACCCCTTGACAACCCCATAATGAACTTTTTTGACAGATTGCGACCGCCTAAAGAGCAGTCCTTCGTAATATCGATGAAAAGCTTATTCCAAAAAATCCTTGAGCCGTTTACTGCGGCTGGGATGGCGAAGCTTGCGCAGCGCCTTTGCCTCGATCTGGCGAATGCGCTCGCGGGTCACATTAAACTCCTTGCCGACTTCCTCAAGCGTGCGCGCCTTCCCATCGTCAAGGCCATAACGCAGGCGCAATACCTTGGCTTCTCTCGGTGTGAGAGAATTTAATACGTCCATAAGCTGCTCTTTGAGCAGTGTGACCGCAACGGCCTCCGCAGGCGCCGGCGCATCGTCGTCAGGAATAAAATCGCCAAGATGGCTGTCATCCTCTTCTCCGATCGGCGTCTCAAGCGAAACTGGCTCCTGTGCGATCTTGATAATCTCACGCACCTTATCCTCGGAGATGCCCATCTCCTTGGCGATCTCGTCCGGACGCGGATCACGGCCGTACTCCTGCACCAGCTGGCGGTTGACGCGAATGAGCTTATTGATCGTCTCGACCATATGCACCGGGATGCGAATGGTGCGCGCCTGATCGGCAATGGCGCGGGTAATCGCCTGCCGAATCCACCAAGTAGCGTAGGTGGAGAATTTATAGCCTTTGCGGTAATCAAATTTTTCCACCGCCTTAATTAGCCCCAGGTTGCCCTCCTGAATCAAATCGAGAAACAACATACCGCGCCCGACATACCGTTTTGCAATGGAAACCACAAGGCGGAGGTTTGCTTCCGCGAGCTGATGCTTGGCTTCCGGATCGCCGTCCGCCATGCGCTGCGCGATCTCTACCTCCTGTTGCGCGGAAAGCAGCGGTACCTTGCCGATCTCCTTGAGATACATGCGCACCGGGTCGTCGATATTGATACCCTCAGAAACAGCGAGCACGTTTGCGATCTCCGCAATTTCTTCGTTGATGTCCTCCGGAACCTCGACCTCTTCCACGATGTCGATGTTCAATTCCTCCAGATTTTCGTATATCTTTTCGATCTGCTCCTGATCCAGTTCCAATTCTTCCAGCGCATCCATGATCTCCTTGTAGGTCAGAATGCCCTTCGCTTTTCCAGCGTCCAATAATTCCTGAATCTTTTGTGCGCGCATCTGCTGTGTCATCTGCTCGTTCTTCTGCTTCTGTTCCAATGTGATTCTCCTTCCATCTCAGCCCTTCAAACTGCGGCTCAAGTTCTGTATTTGTTGTAATAAATCGGCGCGCTGCTCCGGCGTTATCGATACATCCGTCAGTCGGTCGGTCAGCTCGCCGATCGTTTGCTGTATCGCAAATCGCCGAATGCTGCCAATACAATCGGCGGCGGTTTTGTTTGCGTCGGCAAGAGCCTCGTCTTCACGCAAAAGCGCCGCGGCCGCTGCTGTGTCCTCCTCGCTGTGCGACGCCAATATCCGCGTGAGATTCGGTTTTTCCTCCACTGCGTATGCGGACAATATATCCATGCAGATCCCCGCATAAACCGGATTGGAAAACAATTCCATCGCGCCGTTCGTGGCGGCTTCATTTGCCGCCTCGCCGCTTTGAAGCATTGCGCGCAGCAGCGTAGACTCCGCTCTTGTCCGCTCGTTTTCCTCCGGCGAATGCAATGTGGTATTCGTGCGTCGGGCAAAGCCCGGTCTGTGCGGCGTTTCTTGCCGGCGCACCCCTGCGGCGCTGCCCTGTTCTTGCAGCGCTTCCAAAGCGTATCCCGTCTTTCGCGCCACTTGTACAAAGTACCGATCACGTTCCACCGGCTGCAATCCGGCAATGAAAGCACATGCCTCCACAGCGTACCGCTCCCGATCATTTTCCGCAGTAAGATCAAAGGTGCGCGACAGCGCCTCGAGTTTAAAGGCATTGAGCGACAGCGCGTGATCCTTTAACTGATCGAACGCCTCTTTTCCGCTGCTTCGGATGAACTCATCCGGATCCTTGCCGTCCGGAAAAACGATCACGCGCACGTCCAGGCCTTCGGCAATCAAAATATCCAGTCCGCGTATGGTGGCGTTTTGCCCGGCGGCGTCACCATCGTAGGCAATATACACGGTCGGCACGTATCTTTTGAGCAGACGCGCCTGCTGCACAGTCAGCGCAGTTCCAAGACTCGCCACCGCGTTGGTGATCCCGGCTGCATACAGCCCGATCACATCGGTGTAGCCTTCCACCATCACAAGATCGGTCGATTTGACACCTTTTTGGAGGTTTAGCCCGTAGAGGTTATTGCGCTTGTTATACAGCGGCGTGTCCCCGGTATTGATATACTTTGGCTTATCGTTGTTCAATACCCGTGCGCCGAACCCCAGCACCTTGCCGTTGGTTCCAAGGATCGGGAATATCACGCGATTTCGATACGCGTCATAAACGGTATTCTTTTGCGGGTTATGAACGAGCAGTCCGGCGTCCAGCAGCTCCTGCTGCGTAAAGCCCTCGCCCATCAGTCTGTTTTTCATCGCGTCCCAGCTATCCAGTGCATAACCGATGCCAAAACGCTTGACCGAATCGCTGGAAAGGCCACGCCGGACAAGATATTCACGTGCGGGAACGCCTTCCTGCCCCAAAAGGTTTTCCATGAAATAACGGGCGGCATGCTGGCAGGCTTCATACAGGCGTTCTTTGTAGGCTCGCTGGCGTCGCAGTGCGGCATCGTCGCCCATGCTTGGCATCTCCATGCCAGCGCGTTCCGCAAGAAAACGTACCGCCTCCTGAAAATTCAGACGTTCGACCTGCATGACAAACTGAATGACCGTACCGCCGGCATGGCAGCCAAAGCAATAGAACATCTGCTTGTCCGGAGAAACGGAAAAAGACGCCGTTTTTTCACCGTGAATCGGGCAGAGCCCCCAGAGCCGCCGTCCCTTTGGCTTGAGCTGCATATAGGAGGAAATCACGGATACAATATCGTTTTTTGCCAGCAGTTCATCAAGCCACGCATCCGGAAACGCCATCTTGCTCCTTCCTCCTTTGCAATCATGTATCCTATTCGACAAGATCGATGCTTTTCCTGCATCAATCCCAAGATTTTGGAACAAAAAGCTCCTGATACTTTCTTGTGGCGTACGTATCCGTCATGCAGGCGATAAAATCTGCCGCCACGCGTTCTTTTCCGTCCGGCTCAACATTGGCAATAAAGTCCTCCGGCAACACGTCGATATGCGTCACATAATATCGATACAGCTCCGCAACCACGCGTTTTGCCTTCTGCTCCTCGCTTTTTGCGACAGGGTTCTTATAAACGCGCTCAAACATGAACGTTCGAAGCGTCTCAAACTGGACGCGTACTTCATCCGACATCCGAATCTCGGGTCTTTCACGGCTTTGCTGATAAACGTCGATAATCATGGCATTGATTCGTTTGGCGTGCGAATTTCCAAGGACGTCTACGCATTCTTTGGGAAGATCCGATTCCCGCAAAACTCCGGCGCGAATCGCATCGTCAATATCGTGATTGATATAGGCGATCCGATCGGCAATCGAAACGACCCATCCTTCTAGTGTACAGGGCTTTCCGCTGCGCTTATGGTTAAGTATGCCGTCGCGCACCTCATAGGTCAGGTTAAGCCCGGCGCCGTCGTTCTCCAGCTTCTCCACCACGCGCAGGCTCTGTACATTATGCTCAAAACCGCCCGGCACCAGCTCGTTGAGTACATCCTCGCCGGAATGTCCAAACGGCGTGTGTCCAAGGTCATGTCCCATGGCGATGGCCTCTGTAAGATCCTCGTTGAGCCGCAGCGCCCGCGAAATCGTTCGCGCAATCTGTGAAACCTCCAGCGTATGCGTCAGCCGCGTCCGGTAGTGATCGCCCTGCGGGGATAGGAACACCTGCGTCTTGTGCTTCAACCGGCGAAAGGATTTGCAATGAAGAATCCTGTCACGGTCGCGGATAAAGTCCGTTCGCAGCGTACACTGCGCAACCGCACGCTCCCTGCCGCGACTGTTTTCGGCAAGCATGGCGTATGGCGAGAGCATTTGCGCCTGCATCTTCTCCCAGTATTGTCTCGGATTCATTTCTTCCATCGTATTCCCTCCTTTTTTGGCTGCTGCACCCGCCGGATTACGCGCTCTCTTAGCTTACAGCGTGTGTCCGCCCCTTTTTTCAATACGGCGTTGCATGCGCCGAATGATTGCAAAAATAAAACCGTTACTCCTTTGTGTAAATACAACGAACTTTACAAAAATCCTTTATTTATGGGATATTCGCATCGCAAAAGCGGTCTTCTGATGCAAAGCGCCCGTAAAAAAGCAAACCTGCTCCCAGAGGTAACAGGTTTGCCGGCTTGTCTGAAAACTGTCGAATTATTCGTTTCCGTCGTCCTCGCTGCAATCGCCGCAGCAGCACTCAATGTCAAAATCGATAGGTGCGTTGCAGTTCGGACAAATCAGTCCGTCGTCGGAATCAATCATATCCTCGTCGAAATAGACGGTTTCACCGCAGTTGGGGCAGACGCATTCGATGAAATCGTCCTCGTCAAAATCGTCCTCGTTCATCTCATCCAATTCGTCATAGATGTCGTCTACGCAGTCGGACAGATCCTCGATGGTCTCGTCTTGCGTTTCCATTTGTTCGGCAATGGCGCCCAAGGTGTCGATAATGCCGCGCAAAAGCTTGCCCTGCTTATCGTTGCCAATCTCCAGCCCGTCCGCCAGACCGTCCAGATACGCAACCTTTTCACTGATATAACTCATAGCTTCCTCGCAATCTGTTTTCTTCAGTATGTGTTAAACACGCTCCATGTATTCACCGGTTCTGGTGTCTACACGAATGCGATCGCCTTCATTGACAAACAGCGGAACGTTCAGTTGATAGCCGGTTTCCAGTGTGGCAGGCTTGGTCGTTCCGGTCGCGGTATCGCCCCGGAAGCCCGGCTCGGTCGCCGTAATCGTCAGCTCTACAAAGTTCGGCGCTTCCACGGAGAAGGGACTTCCCTTGAAGAAGCGAACCTTCACATTCTCGTTCTCAACGATGAAGTTGATGGTATCCTCGACCTGATCGTGATTCAGCGGGATCTGTTCGTAGCTTTCCACGTCCATGAAGTAATAGAGCTCACCGTCGGAATAGAGATACTGCATCTCCTTCGTCTCGATGTGCGCCTTGGGATATTTGTCGGTGGGGTTAAAGGTACGCTCAAGAACCGCGCCGGTCATAACATTTTTCAAACGTGTACGCACGAACGCAGCGCCTTTACCGGGTTTTACATGCTGAAAGTCTGCAATCGACCAGACCTGTCCGTCAATTTCAACCGTGACGCCCTTACGGAAATCGCCTGCCATTATCATAAGTATTCTTCCTCCAATAGATTATTTCTCGTATACATCAAACGATCAGCAAATCCTTTGCTGTAGATACCAAATTGAGTTTGCCGTCGTCGGTAACAACACAGCAGTCCTCGATGCGAACGCCGCCAAGTCCCTCCACGTAGATACCGGGCTCCACGGTGATCGTCATACCCGGCAGCAACGTATCCACACTGGATGCCGAAGCGCGCGGAGATTCATGGATTTCCAGTCCGAATCCATGGCCAAGGCTGTGCCCGAAGCATTCGCCGTAGCCCTTTGACACGATATAATCGCGCGCAACAGCGTCCAGCTGTTTTCCGCCGACGCCGCCCTTTAAAGCGGCGAGCGCGCGAAGCTGCGCCTCCAGCACGATCTCATAAATTCTCCGGCTTTCGTCATTCAACGATCCGACGCCAAAGGTACGGGTCATATCCGAGCGATAGCCTTCATAGGTGCAACCAAAGTCTACGACCACAAGGTCGCCTTTTTGGAGCCTTCGATCCGACGGAACCGCATGGCACATGGCGCCGTTGGGGCCTGAGCCGACGATCGGGTCAAAGGCAGGCTCTTCACTGCCAAGGCGTGCACATACGTAATTGAGTTCTGCCGCCGCCTGCTTCTCTGTCATGCCCGCGCCAATCCGGGTAATAAATTCTGAAAAAGCCGCATCCGCCAGGTTTTGCGCATGCTGTAGACAATCGACCTCCCGCGGCGTTTTGATGACGCGCAGCATGGAAATCTCATCGCCAAGCGGCATGAGCTGAACGGGACATTTTTCAAACAGCGCAAACCGTGCAACCGTCATGTTTTCCTGTTCAAACGCACATCTTTCACAGCCTTCGCCGCGCAGCATGTCCGCGATCGCGGAAACATAATTTGTCCAATTGATTTCCGCGATTTCGAAGCGACCCGCAGTCTGCTCCTTTGCCTGAATGAGATAGCGAAAATCGGTAAACAGGACGCAGCGCTTTTCGGTGACGACCGCTACTGCATCCGCGCTGGTAAATCCGGAAAAATACCGAATGTTTGTCGCGCTTGTCATCAGCGCCGCAGCCAAGTGATTCTCGTGCAGCAATGCGCGAAGTTTTTCAATACGTTCTATCATAGCTTCTCCCGATTCCAACAATTTATTGTAGCATACAACAGGAATTGACAGCAAGTCCTAATTGTGATAGAGCTTGTCCGTCTGATACACCGGCTCACAGGTCAGGTTGATTCCAAGCTTGCGGTACGTATCCGTGTCCACCCGTGAGAGAATTACGCTCGAATGCGCTTCGCAGTTGACAAGCTTCGGCAGCTGGCGTAAGGCAAGCGCAGCTGTTGGATTCGTCGCAGCACAGATAGAAAGCGCCAGCAGCACCTCATCGCTGTGCAGTCTCGGATTTCGACTGCCTAAATGCTTCGTTTTGAGCCGCTGAATGGGTTCAATCACGATCGGAGAAATCAAGTCGATGTCATGATGGATGCCGCCCAGCGTCTTCAGCGCGTTCAAAAGCGCAGCGGCAGACGCGCCAAGAAGCGGCGACGTCTTGCCCGTCACCATTCGACCGTCCGGCAGCTCGATCGATAACGCGGGTTCTCCGGTCTTTTCCGCTCTTTCGAGCGCCGCGCCGATCACCGGGCGATCCCCGGCGGTCACACCCGCGCGGTTCATGATAAGCTCGACCTTGATCGCCTGCTCCTCCGGTTCAAGCCCGCGTTTGCATCCGCACAGCGTTTTATAATACCGGCGGATAATCTCGCATTTCGCGGCGCGGCACACGGCCTCATCGTCGGTAATGCAATACCCGGCCATGTTTACGCCCATATCGGTAGGCGATTTATACGGCGAAGCGCCGGAAATCCGTTCAAACATCGCACTGAGCACCGGGAAGGATTCCACATCCCGGTTATAATTGACGGCAGTCTTTCCGTATGCCTCCAGATGAAAGGGATCGATCATGTTGACGTCGTCAAGATCGATCGTCGCCGCTTCATAAGCAAGGTTGACCGGATGCTTGAGCGGCAGATTCCAAACCGGAAATGTTTCAAACTTCGCATATCCCGCGTTGACGCCGCGGCGATTCTCATGGTAGAGCTGCGACAAGCACACCGCCAGCTTTCCACTGCCGGGGCCGGGCGCCGTAACAACGACCAAACGGCGCGTCGTCTCCACGTACTCATTTTTTCCAAAGCCGTCGTCGCTTACGATGAGCGGCACGTTGGCCGGATACCCTGCAATGGGATAGTGATGATAAACGCGAATTCCCAGCCGGTTCAGCCGTTCCGCAAACACGTCCGCCGCAGGCTGACCGCAATAGCGGGTGATGACAACGCCGCTCACCAAAATTCCCTTTGCGCGAAAAGCGTCGATTAGGCGCAGCGTCTCCATATCGTAGGCAATGTCAAGATCGTTTCGAACCTTGTTTCTCTCAATGTCTCCGGCGTGGATGGCGACGATAATTTCTGCTTCGTCTTTCAATTCGCAGAGCATATTGATCTTGGAGTCCGGCAAAAAGCCCGGCAGCACGCGTGCCGCATGGTAATCGTCAAAAAGCTTGCCGCCGAATTCAAGATACAGCTTGTCCCCGAATTGTGCAATCCTGTCGCGTATGTTTTCCGACTGCATACGCACATATTTCCCATTATCAAATCCTGCCATATTCATGCTGATGATTATAGCACCGATTCATGCCCTTTTTCAAGCCAAAT
>CAZWUK010000057.1:0-13944 GCA_964636685.1 uncultured Oscillospiraceae bacterium | reverse complement strand
ATTTACATTTAGTTTTCAAAAATTTACATTTACGCTAATACGAAATCCCGGCCGATCCTTTTCCCAGAATAACAATCCGATATGATACGCGATACGAAAAACGATTGCAATCTCCAAGCCCGAATTTCCGTTTTACATGCAGTTTTATGGTCGCCTCCCGGCGGCTGTGAAATAGATTGGATGCTTTGCATCCATATATAAAACAAGGAGGACATTCGAAACATGAAGAAACTGCTAGCTCTCGTATTGGCACTCGCAATGGTTCTTGCGGTCGCGGCTTGCGCAAAGCCCGCGGCGGACACGGCAAAGGGTGCTGCCACCATTGGCGTCACTCTGTATGCCCGTGACCAGTTCATTTCCAACTTGGAAAAAGGTATTCTGAAGGCCGCGGAAGGCAAAGCGACCGTGGATTCTCAGGAAGCCAACAACGACACCCAGAAGCAGCAGGAGCAGGTTCGTACCTTCGCGCTGAAAAACTACAACGCTCTGATCGTCAACCTGGTTGACACTTCGACGGCTGAGACCGTTATTTCCGAAGCGGGCGAGATTCCGATCATCTTCATCAACCGCCGTCCCGACGACTCTTTGCTCAAAGAAGGCAAGTATGCTTATGTCGGCTCTCAGGAATGGGATGCAGGCAAGATGCAGGCAGAGTTCCTCGCCAAGTTCTTTAAAGGCCGTACCGAGCCCATCAAGTACGTCCTGTTCATGGGTCAGCTTGGTCTGGAGAACACCCAGCAGCGTACCGAATCCGTAAAGAAGGAACTGGAGAACGCCGGTTTCACGCTCGAAAAGGTCTTTGAAGATACCGCGGCATGGGATCGCGCAACCGCGATGGACAAGATGCAGACGCTCATCGGCACCGGCGCCGCGTTTGACTGCGTCATCTGCAACAACGACGAAATGGCGCTGGGCGCAATCGAAGCCATGAAGGCTGCCAACATCGATCTGTCCAAGATTCCGGTCGTCGGCATCGATGCAACCGCGATGGCATGCGAATCCATCAAGAACGGCGAGATGGCAATGTCCGCTTATCAGAATGCGACCGCACAGGGCGAGCTGGCAATCGAATTTGCGATCAAGGCCGCCGCTGGCAAGCTGACTGAGACGCTGGGCTGGGTTCCCTTCGAACCCGTCACCGCCGAGAACGTGGATACCTACATTGCAATTCACAATGCAGGCTAACAAATCGGTCAACAATTGAATGGACGCGCAAATCCGGCGCCGCTGGTCGGCGCCGGATTTGCCAATCATACAGTCGAATTTTGTCACAATTGTGTATCGCAAGGAAAATGAAATAACGGAGGTGCGCGTGCATTGAGTGAATATGTGCTCGAAATGATAGACGTATCCAAGAGTTTTCCCGGCGTTCAGGCGCTGAAGAACGTCTCGTTCAAGTTGCGCCCAGGCACGGTCCACGCGCTCATGGGGGAAAACGGGGCCGGGAAATCTACGCTGATGAAATGCCTTGTCGGTCTGTATCAGATGAATGGCGGAAAAGTTCTGATCGACGGACAGGAAGTGCATATCAACAATCCGCTGGACGCGGCAAAACATGGTATATCCATGATCCATCAGGAGCTGTCGCCGGTAACGGAGCGCTCCGTGGCGGAGAATCTTTTTCTCGGAAGACAGCCTACCCGAGCGAAGATATTTATCGATCATAAAAAGATGTACAAGCAGGCCGGTCAGATCCTCAAAGACCTGAACATTGACATCGATCCCTACCAGAAGATGGGAAATCTCACAGTTGCCAAAATGCAGATGGTCGAGATTGCAAAAGCCATCTCCTGCGACAGCCGTATTATCGTCATGGACGAGCCTTCCTCGTCTCTGACCACGACGGAAGTCAAGCAGCTGTTCCAGATGATCGAAAATGTGAAAAAGCATGGCGTGGCGGTCATCTATATTTCTCATAAAATGGATGAGATATTCCGCATTGCAGACGAAGTCACGGTGTTCCGGGATGGCTGCATGGTCGGTACCGACCTGGTGGAGAATTTCGACATACAGTCTTTGATAAAGCTCATGGTCGGCCGAGATCTGAGCGCCATGTTCCCCAAGGTGGAGTGTCCCATCACCGATGTGGCAATGGAGGTGCGGGATCTCTCTGCAGCCGGCATTTTTTCCAATGTTAATTTTGATCTGCGCAAGGGCGAGATTCTTGGCTTTGCGGGGCTTGTCGGCGCGGGCAGAACCGAAGTGCTGGAAACGCTCTTCGGGCTGCGCAGAAAGTCTGCCGGCACGGTGAAAATAAACGGTAAGATTGCCGAGATCAAATCGCCCAAGGATGCGATGAAGCACGGCATGGCGATGCTCACGGAGGATCGGCGCCGGACTGGTATCATACCGGTTTCCAGCGTTCAGGACAATATCGTCGTGGCAAATCTTAAAAAATACGTGCGCAAAACCGGTTTTATCAGCCACCGCAAGATCTCCGGCGACGCGTCGGAGTATATCAAAAAAATCGGGATCAAGACGCCGTCCAAGGAGACGCGCATTCAGGATCTATCCGGTGGAAATCAACAAAAGGTGCTGGTCGCGCGCTGGCTTTTGACGCAGCCGGACATCCTGTTTATTGATGAACCGACCCGTGGTATTGACGTTGGCGCCAAGGCGGAGATTCATTCGCTTGTCACAAAGATGGCAGGCGAGGGGAAAGCGGTTATCATGGTGTCGTCGGAAATGCCGGAGATACTGGGCATGTGCGACCGGATCCTAGTCATGCACGAAGGAAAACAGACCGGCATCGTAGATCGTAAGCAGGCGACGCAGGAGCTGATTATGGAATTTGCGACGGATGCGCATCAACAAGGGAGGTAATTGTATGGAAACAACACAGGTTGCAGCAAAGAAAACCTTTGATTTCAAAGCCTTTATCAGTAAATACTCCATTTTCGTGATTCTGATCGTGCTGATTGCGGCGTTCGGTATTGCGGAGCCGGCATTCTTTACCGGCAAGAACTTCGTGAATATTCTGACCTCGGAAGCCAGCCGCGGACTGTTGGCGTTCGGCGTGGCGTTTTGTATCATCGCGCGCGGCATCGACCTGTCGCTTGGCTCGGTGATGGCGGTGGCGTCTGTCTTTTCGGCGGCGCTTGTGCAAAAGCTTACCTATGCGACGCTGATTATCCCAAACCTGACGTTCGTTCCCGCTTGGGTGGCGGTGATCGTCGGTGTTGGTCTTGGCACTATGTTTGGTTTGATTAACGGTCTGCTGATCGCATACACCAAGATTCCGGCGTTCATTGCCACATTGGGCTCCATGGTTGTGGCAAGAGGTCTTGCGCTGCTGTTTACCAACGCTTATCCGGTGCCGATGCTGCGCGAAGACTTTACCATTATCGGGCAGGGCAAGATGTTCGGCTTTTTACCCAACATCGTGGTGGTATTCATCGTGATCGCGGTAGTTGCTTATATTCTCCTCAACCACACGCGCTTCGGCAAGAACGTTTACGCCATCGGCGGCAATCCGGACGCAGCCAGAGCCGCCGGTATCAACGTGGAAAAGAACCTTGTTGCCATCTACACCTGGTCGGCGTTTTGCGCCTCTGTCGCGGGTCTGATGGTGACTTCCCGCAGTGCTTCGGGCATCGCCTCCCTCGGTGAGGGCTTCGAGCTTGACGGTATCGCGGCGGCGACGGTCGGCGGCGTCTCCCATACCGGCGGCATCGGTACCATTGTGGGCGTCATCGGCGGTATTCTGGTGCTGGGCGTTATCAACAACGGACTCTTGATTCTGGGCGTATCGCCGTACTTGCAGAAGATCATCAAGGGCGTTATCATTGTTGTCGCGGTCGTATTCGACATGCGGAAGGTAGCAAGAAAGAAATAAGGAAAACGGGATAAGCTGCAAAGGGCGCGACGGCGCTCTTTGCGTATGTTAAAAAAAAACAGCAGGAGGATGGACATGAAAATCTGCTTCAATCAGGCAACGACGATGAAACACTCCACTTTGGAATCCGACCTTGCGGCATGCGAAAAGACCGGCTATGATCTGATCGAAATCCGGTTGGACAAGCTGCGCGATTATCTGACCCGGCATACGATCGAGGAGCTGGGCGAGTATTTTCGTGCGCACCGCATCAAGCCCTATGCGTTTAACGCCTTGGAATTCATCAATTTCCGCGACGAAGCCGGATTTGCCGACATCATGGAGGGACTGCGGTTTTGCTGCGAAGCGGGCGCTGTGATCGACTGCCACAGGGTTGTCATCGTTCCGACATTTAACGTGGGCAATAAGACGATCACCGAGATTCGTACAGAGACTGTTCGCGTGATCCATATTATGGCGGATTATGCGGAAAAGTTTGGCATGAATCTGGCGTTTGAATTTGTGGGGTATCCGGATTGCTCCGTCAATACATTTGGTCAGGCGTATGACATTGTCAAAACCGTTGACCGCAAAAACGTCGGCATCGTACTCGACTGCTTCCACTTCCATGCCATGGGCTCCCGGATCGAGGATCTGAAAAAGGCCGACGCCAAAAAGATATTCATTTTCCATCTGGACGATTCCGAGGAGCTGCCGGTGGGCGCGGCGCGCGACAACAACCGGCTCATGCCGGGCGAGGGCGCGATCGATCTGCCGCTGATCTTTGGTACGCTCAAGGAACTGGGCTACGACAGTATGGTATCCATCGAACTGTTCCGTCCGGAGTATTGGGAATGGCCGGATGAAGAGAACATTCGCGTCAGCTACGAAAAAACCTGCGCGGCGATTCGCCCATTCTTCCCGGTAGGCTGATACAGGAACCCTTGCTTGGCGCCGGCAGTATCTGCCGGCGCTGCTTTTCGGATTTGCGTGAATGGAAACGAATGGAATGGAACGAAAGAAAAACTTTTTTGCATCCTTGACACGGGAAAAACTGCATCTGGTGTGCACGACGTATTATATGTATTTTGTGCTGGGCGTTGCGCTGCTTTTAATCGGCTCGATTCTCCCCACGGTACAGGAGGAATATGGGCTGAGCTACGGCGTAAGCGGGATGCTGCTGTCGATGATCTCCGTCGGCTGTCTTGTCGCGGGCGCGGGCGCAGGCGCATTGCCGCTGGTGATCGGCATGAAGCGCTCTGTGATGCTCCTGTGCGACGCAATGTTTGTGGGGCTGTTGCTGCTGGCGTTCACCGGTCAGCCGGTCGTGCTGCTTGGCGCAGCATTTTTAATTGGCATTTCCAAGGGTGCAATGTCCAACTATAACAATCAAATTGTCACCACGCTTTCCAATGCAGACGCGATGCCGCTGAATCTTTTGCACGCCGCGTTTGCCGTGGGTGCGGGTCTTGCACCGTTTGTCGCACTCGCCTGCGGCGCCTCTTGGCGGACGGCGATTTGGATCACGCTCGCGCTGGGGGTTGGGATGCTGGTGATGCAGATTCGCATGCAGGGACTGCCCGAAGCAAAAACCGATGCGCAGCAAGGGGGGAGCGCGTTTGGCTTTTTCCGCGAACCGCTGTTTTTGGTATGCCTCGCATTGATGTGCTGCTACCAGGCCGCGGAGGTTTCGCTGATGGGCTGGATGGTCACGTTTTTCCAGACGGGCGGGACATTGACGGATTCCTTTTCGCAGGTGTTGACGTCGCTGTTGTGGTTGTCGCTGGTGGTAGGGCGTATGATCTGCGCAAGACTGTCACGGCGCTTTTCAACGCGCGCGATGATGCTTGCGATGTCCTGCGGCATAACCGCGTTCTTTTCGCTGATGCTGCTCGGAAAGAGCGTTGTCATGATGACGGTTTCTACCGTGGGCTTGGGGCTTTGCATGAGCGGCATGTATGGAACGACGGTTGCAAACGCCGGGAGCGTATTCAAACGGTATCCGCAGTGCATGGGGATGTTCGTCGCCATTCCCGGAATTGCGGCGGTGGTTGCTCCTGCAACGGTTGGCGCGATTGCGGATACTTCCGGGATTCATACGGGCATGGCGGCGCTGTATCTGCCCATATTTCTCATGCTGGCGCTTGCGGCTGTCAACGCGTATTTTTTCAACAGGCTGTCGAGCGATACAGCGCGGCAGACGCCTCTACAATAAAGTCGTCATTCAATCCGCAATAGCAATTTTATATCCACAAAAGCAGAGGAAGACGCGCCGCCTTTCTCCACTGCAGCTCGAAGCGAATACCGATTTCGGACGAACGCGCCGGTATTTTCTGCCAAATCAAGAAGCATCGGAGAGACGACATGCAGTACTATGCGCACAGCGAGAACGAAAAAGGCGAAAAGCAGTTATTGGATGCGCATCTCAACAACACGGCAAATTTGGCGGAGACGTTTCTTGCGGCGCTGGGACTGGAAACCATCGGTCGTACGTTGGGATTGCTGCATGACGCCGGAAAGTATCAGGCGGCCTTTCAAAAACGTTTGCAGGGAAGCCCCCTGCCGGTAGATCACAAATCATACGGCGCGCAGCTCGCCGTGCAAAAATACACATCCGTCGGAAAGTATCTGGCATATGCCTTGGCGGGGCACCACAACGGTTTGCCGAACGGGATGGACAACGGCGACGACGAGAAAGCCTGCTTGGAGGATATATTGCGGCAGGAGCAGCCGCCGTTGGAGGCATATTTCCAAGAAATCGCACTTCCGGAAAAAGTCATGTTCCAACGACGATTGACACAGACAAAGCATAGTGGGAATTCTGCGGCGATGCTGATACGCATGCTGTTCTCGGCGCTGGTGGACGCGGACTACTTGGATACAGAACAGCACTTTTCTGCAAAAAGAAGTGCGCTTCGCCGCCAATATCCGACATTTTCGGAGGTTTCGCAGCGGTTTTCAAGCTTTTTGCAGAATTTTAACGCTCAAAGTGAGGCGCATGCCATTGCAGATGCGCGACTGCAAAGGGTGTTTGCGCAGCGGCGCATGATTCAGCAGAGCTGCATTTCCGCCGCACAATTGCCACCCGGCATGTTTACGCTCAACGTTCCCACAGGCGGCGGAAAAACGCTCTCCTCTATGGCGTTTGCAACGGAGCATGCAAAGCTTTACGGTATGCGGCGGATCGTACTGGCGGTGCCGTTTATATCGGTCACAGAGCAGAATGCGGCTGTTCTGCGCGCAGCCTTCGGAGACGACGCTGTGGTTGAGCATCACAGCAGCGTTGAACCGTCGGAAGATGAACTGACGCTCAATCGTCTGGCGTGCGAGAACTGGGACGCACCCGTGATCGTAACAACAAACGTGCAATTGTTTGAATCGCTGTACGCACATCAGACCTCAAAATGCAGAAAACTGCACAATCTTGTAAACAGCATCGTCATTTTGGACGAAGTGCAGGCCATTCCGGATGAGGTGCTGTTGCCATGCCTGCATGCGCTGGAATTGCTCTGCCGCGATTACGGATGCACCGTCGTTCTTTGTACCGCAACACAACCGCATTACGAAAATATCTGGCCGGACAAAATCGAAGCTCGACCCATCATTGCAGATCCGAAGCCGCTGTTTGACGCAATGCGCCGGACGGAATTTGTCAAGCTTGGAAAGCTTACAGATGTCGAGCTGGAACAGCGTCTTGCAGGTCATGCGCAGGTACTTTGCGTGGTCAACACACGAAAGCATGCCGCAAAACTATTTGCGTCCATCGCCCGCCTTGAAGGCTCGTATCACTTGAGCGCCCGCATGTGCGCCGCGCATCGGATGGCGCAGCTGGATGAAATACGCGACCGGCTCAAACAAAATTTGCCTTGCCGGGTCGTTTCCACGCAATTGATTGAAGCGGGCGTAGATGTGGATTTTCCTGTGGTGTATCGGGCGTGTGCCGGGATTGACGCAATCGTGCAGTCGGCGGGCAGGTGCAACCGCGAGGGACGTTTGCCTATCGGGACGGTGTACATTTTCGAACCGGAGGACGGTCGTCCCACGGGCTGGCTTGGCAGGATGGCGTCCTATGGCAGCGAGGTGATGCAGCTATATGCCGATCCGTCGGATGAAGCGGCAATCCGCAGCTTTTACGATCTGCGGTTCATGCACAGGCAGGAGCTGGATCGCAACGAAGTGCTGCAAAGCTTTGACCGGGACGCGCGGCGCCTGAACTTCCCGTTTCGCAGTATTGGCGAGCGTTTTCGGTTGATCGATACGACGACTATTCCGTTGGCGATTCCTTTTGACGAGAAGGCAAGAGAAATTCTTGATGATATGCGTCGGGCAAAATTTCCAAACGCTTATGTACGAAAGTTACAGCGCTATTTTGTCAATGTTTATCCTTACGAACTGAAAGAACTTGCAGAGGAGGGAAGGGTGGAGAAGATCGGTGATATTCCTGTACTGGTCTGCATGGAGCAGAGCTTGGATGAGGTCTATGATATGCACACGGGACTGCGATTCTCATCCGCATTGCAAACGCTGCAACTATAAAATCAAGGAGGTGAGACGATGGGTTATGGAATCAGGCTTCAAGTCTTTGGCGAACGCGCGTGCTTTACGCGCCCGGAGATGAAGGCTGAACGCGTCAGCTATGACGTGATGACGCCGTCTGCGGCAAGGGGGATACTGGAGGCGATTTACTGGAAACCCGCCATCCGCTATCAAATCGACCGCATCACCGTACTCAATCCGATTGTGTTTGATACGGTGCGCAAAAACGAGGTCGGCAGTAAAATACCACCGCGCAATATCAAAGCAGCAGCAAGTGGCAAGGAAGTCGATCTGCATCAATATGCAGCTGAAGACCGTCAGCAGCGCGCGACACTGTTTTTAAGAGACGTCAGATACGTGATCGACGCGCATTTTGAGATCGTTCCGGCGAAGGCAGGCGCGGAGGATACGGTAGAAAAGCACTATAACATTCTTTTGCGACGGGCAAGAAACGGTCAGTGCTTCAGCCGTCCGTATTTTGGGTGCAGAGAATTTGCGGCAGGGTTTACGTTGCTTGAGGGGGATGTGCCCCAAAGCTGCTATGCAAACGACGGAACGCGTGATCTTGGCTGGATGCTGTATGACTTTGATTATCCGGATAACGAGACGCCGCGTTTTTTCCGTGCTGCGATGGAGAATGGCGTGATCGATCTGACGGGGGTGAAGCTATGATACTGCAAGCACTGTGCGGCTACTATGACCGACTTGCACAGGATGTCAATAGCGGGGTCGCTTTGCTCGGGTACGCCGTGACGCCGGTAAACGCGTGTATCGTGCTGGACGAGGACGGAAATGTCGTGGAATGCGCATCGCTGCAAGATCAGGATGGAAAAAACAAGCGTCCCATGCGCCTTTTGGTGCCGCAGCCGCCGAAACGCTCAGGATCAAAACCGGAGCCGGCGTTTCTTTGCGAAAATGCCGGGTTCCTATTTGGCATTCATGAGAAGAAGGATGGAGCGGCCTACCGGTTTGCCGCAAGCCGAGAGCGTCACGCAGCAATCCTCGCCGACGTGGACGATGCGGGCGCAAAGGCGGTTCTTGGCTTTTTTGCAAAAAGGACGCCCGGCAGCTTTATTTATGACGGCGTGGATACCTCTGCGCTGGAAACTGGCGGAAACATCGTGTTCCGGCTGCGTGGACAAACGCAATACGTGCATGAGCGCCCGGCGGTAAAGCGTGCATGGGAACGCTTTTGTCAGAATCGCTCTGGCGACGCTGAGATTGGGCAATGCCTGATTACGGGCGAAACAGGGCCTGTCGCCAAGCTGCATCCGAATTTTTCCGGGTTTGGGCAGGATAAGCCGTCGATCGTCACATTCAACCAGAATGCCTTTGAATCCCATGGGAAAAAGCAGGGTGCCAATGCTCCGGTTTCGGAGACGGCGGCGTTTCAATATGGTACAGCGCTCAATATGCTCTTGGCAGATCGCAATCACTATGTGACGCTTGGCGATCAGAAGATCGTATTTTGGGCGGAGCGGGACGCCATCGAGGAAGAAAATCTGCTCGCCATGCTTTTTGACGGACAATCGATGCAGGAGCCTGAAACAACGCTGGATGCAACAGAAAACATGCGCATTCGTGGAAAACTTCTTTCCTTAATCACGGGAAGAAAACCGGATGAACTTGGCCTGGATTCGGACGTTAAAATATACGTTCTTGGCTTGTCCAGCAACAAAACGCGCTTGGTCATTCGCTTTTTCCATCGGGATTCCTTTGGCGATCTGATAGCGCATATGCGGCAGCATTTCGAGGATATGGAGCTCATTGACGCAAGACCGAGATACCCGTCGCTGTACCGGATTCTGATTGAAACGGCAGTAGGGCATGAAATGACAAACGTTGCGCCCAATCTTGGCAGCAGCCTCATGCGAAGCATACTGAATGGACGTCCATATCCGCAGTCGCTTTATATGGGAGTGATCCGGCGCATTCGTGCCGAAGCCAATGAAGGAAATGCGGCAAACAGCGTTCGTGTCGGCGTCATTAAGGCAAGCCTGAACCGGCTTGATCGACGAAACGGAAATGAAAAGGAGCAAAGAACGATGGCACTGGATGTTACAAGAACAGAAGAAGCATATCTGCTGGGCAGATTGTTCGCAGCGCTTGAAAAGACGCAGCGCGACGCGTTGGGACGCGACATCAACGCTTCGATTGTTGACAAGTACCTGAATTCGGCAATGGCGTCGCCGCAAACGGTGTTTCCAACGCTGCTGAAGCTTTCGGAGAAGCATATTGCAAAGGTCGATAACTATTACATGAAGCAGGTCATTACGGAGCTCGTTTCACAAATCGATCATTTTTCGCCTGCGCTCAACGCAAGGGCGCAAGGTGAATTTTTGCTCGGCTATTACCATCAGAATAAAGCCTTCTACACCAAACGCGAACAAGACGCGAACCAAACGACAACACAACAATAAGAGGAGGAATTTATCATGTCGGAACCCATTTGCAATCGTTATGAATTCGTACTGCTGTTTGACGTACAAAACGGAAATCCGAATGGCGACCCTGACGCCGGCAACATGCCGCGCGTTGATCCGGAGACGGGGAAGGGCATTGTTACCGATGTATGTATCAAACGAAAAATACGCAACTATGTTGAAATGAAGATGGCGGGTGAAACGGGCTATGACATCTATGTCACCGACGGCGCCGTGCTCAACAACAAGCAAAAGCTTGCCTACGAAGCGCTGAAGCTTGACGCCAAACAGAACGATGCCCGCTCCCTTTCGCAGCAATATATGTGCGGTCGCTTTTTTGACGTTCGTACCTTTGGCGCGGTGATGGATACCGGCGATTATAAATGCGGTCAGGTGCGCGGCCCCGTGCAGCTGTGCTTTTCACGCAGTGCGGATGTGATTCTTCAGCAGGAAGTTACCATCACCCGTATGGCGGTCACAAATGAGAAGGATAAGGACAAAGAACGCACCATGGGACGCAAATATATCGTACCGTACGCGCTGTATCGTCTGGAAGGCTATATCACGCCTGCCTACGCGGAAAGAACCGGCTTTTGTGAGGCGGATCTGGAGCTGCTGTTTGAAGCGCTGGGCAATATGTTTGAGATCGATCATTCCGCAGCCAGAGGAAAAATGTCCAGCCGTAAAATGTTTGCCTTCAAGCACGAGAGCAAGCTTGGCAACGCGCCCGCGCATGTGTTGTTTGATGCAATCAAAATAGAGCGTAACGACAAACAAAACGCGCCGAGAGACTTTACAGATTATGCGGTGTCGATTGAGAGGAGCAAGATCCCGCAGGGTGTTACGGTGATGGAGCTGCTGTGACGCGCTATCAAGAGGATGACTTCTTGCAGCTTTCAGCCTTACAGCACTATTCGTTCTGTAAGCGGCAGTGGGGCTTGATTCATTTGGAACAGGCATGGGCCGAAAACATCCTGACGGCGGAGGGGATGCAAATGCACCAAAGAGTACATTCTCCCCAAAGCGCGGCGCTGCCCAACGGTGGATTTGTGGAACGGGACATGCGTATCCGTTCCACAGTCCTTGGGCTGAGTGGCAGCACGGACGTTGTAGAATTTCATGCCACGCCAGACGGTTTTCCCGTCGTGGGAAGAGCGGGACGCTACCGAATCCATCCTGTGGAGTATAAGCATGGAGCCAGCAAGACCATACAATGCGATCGCATTCAGCTATGCGCGCAGGCGCTCTGTCTGGAGGAGATGCTTGGCTGCACCATATCCGACGGAGATCTGTATTACGGGCAAACCAAGCGGCGGGAGCAGGTACTTTTTGATTGCGTGCTGCGCGCCGACACTGCCGCATTGTGCGAACAAATACATGCTGCAACGGAAAAGGGAGAAGTGCCGCCTGCCGAAAAAGGGCAAAAATGCAGAGGTTGTTCTCTTTTCAATGACTGCATGCCGAAGATGGACGCTGAACGTGTGCGGCATTATTGGGAATCCGTATGGGCAGAATTGGAGAAAAGCGTATGCGAAAGCTGAAAAATGTGCTGTATGTCACAACACCGGAAGCTTATTTGGCGCGAGAAGGCGAAGATCTGCTGGTGTGCCTGCCGGAGGACAGAAAGGTTCGCGTACCGGCGATCAATCTTGCCTCGGTTGTGCAGATGGGGTATCCGGGTGCAAGCCCCGCCGCATTGGCGCTTTGCATGGAGCATGGCATTTGCGTATCCTTTCTTCAGCCGTCTGGAAAATTTTTGGCGCGTGTGGAAGGCGCGCAGTCCGGCAGCGTTCTGCTGCGGAAATGCCAATACCGCATCAGCGAGGACAAGACGACCTCCGCGAAAATTGCGAATCAATTTGTAAGCGCGAAGATTCTGAACTGTCGAACGGTTTTGCGCCGCGGAATGCGGGATCATGCCGAAAAACTGGAAGCGACTGCCGTTTCCAATGCTGAACAAACGTTGTTTCGTCTCGCAAAAAACGCCGCACTTCAACTGGATGGCGACCGGCTGCGAGGCATAGAAGGCGAAGCGGCAAAGCATTATTTTGATGTGTTCGACGAGCTTGTCTTAGAGAACAAGCAGGCGTTTTCAATGAACGGGCGCAACCGTCGCCCGCCGTTGGATCGAATCAACTGCCTGCTTTCATTTTGCTATACGCTGCTCGAGCATGATTGCAGAGGAGCGCTTGAATCGGTGGGACTTGATCCACAGGTTGGTTTTCTGCACCGGGATCGTCCCGGCAGAGCAAGCTTGGCTTTGGACCTGATGGAGGAATTGCGACCGGTTATGGCGGATCGAAACGCATTGACCTTGATAAATCGCAAACAAATTGTCCCAAAGGATTTTGTGATTCAAGCCGACGGTGCGGTTCTGCTGACAAGCGATGCTCGAAAGACGATTATCGACAATTGGCAAAAGCGTAAGCAAGAAGAACTGACGCATCCATATCTGGAAGAAAAAATACAATTTGGGTTATTGCCATTTGTGCAAGCACAGCTGCTTGCTGGAGCGATCAGAACGCAGTCGCTGGACTACCCGGCGTTTGTGTGGAGGTGAAGCATGGTTGTATTGGTTACGTATGACGTTATGACTGAGGATGCCGCGGGAAAGCGCCGCTTGCGTAGAGTGGCCAAGGTGTGCCAGAACTATGGACAGCGCGTACAGAATTCAGTATTTGAATGTATTGTAGAGCCTGCACAATTCGTGAGTATGAAGGCGAATTTGTCGCAGGAAGCAGATCTGGAAAAAGACAGCATTCGCTTTTATCGCTTGGGCGCAAACGGAATGAACCGTGTGGAACATATAGGGGCAAAGCCAACATTTAATCTAGCGGAAGATACGCTTTTGCTTTAGTACGTCTTTCCGAAGACACGGATCCCCATTTGCGAACCTGCAGCGACGCCTGAATCGACGGGAGGTTCGCGCTGCACACAAGATCGAGGAACTATGGATTTTTAACAGAAAAAGTGTTATATTTTTCTTGTAAACTTAGCGGTTCGCAAAAACAAGCAAATTCGCCTAGAGAATTCCATGCCTTTTGGCGTGGCCGTCGCACCCTTCACGGGTGCGTGGATTGAAACACTGATGCAACAGACGCTCACGGGGATGAAGAACGTCGCACCCTTCACGGGTGCGTGGATTGAAACGCTCTACCGTGGTTGACGCTG
>CAZWUK010000056.1:7385-14349 GCA_964636685.1 uncultured Oscillospiraceae bacterium | reverse complement strand
TACACCTATAGAATAACAAAAATAGCTCACAGGTTCAATTCCTGTAAGCTATTATAAATGCCATGTGTTGACAATATGGATGCAGGTATTTGCTTCGATCGTTAAGCTCCGTTTGTTTGCGCTTTGATTCAGACCCGAAGGTTTGAGCTGCGACCGTCGTTCCACGCTCAGCGCTTACGTTTATGAACCAACAGTGCTATGAGTATGATATTGAGAAGAATGGATACGGCCAAAGCGATCGTCAACAGAAGTAAAACGGGCGCTTGTCCGCCGTCCGCCTGCGGGAATGTTTCCGTAATGGCGGGGGCGGGCGTGCCTGCGGGGAACATGCTTTCCGTGGGCGCAGAAGACGTTAATGCGGAACTTGGCTCGGGCGTGACAGGCGGTGCAGCCGTTGGAAAAGGCGTCACGGCGTTAGGACAGACAAAACAAACATACGGCATGGAATAGAATTCGCCTTCCCGAGGTTCCGTATCGGTAAGCGTTTCCACCTGCGTTCCCGGCGACTCCTCTCCCTCAAAAAACAGCGTGCCGACAGGGAAATCCACAGATGTGTTTTCCATAAGGCCAAAAGCATCGCCGCCCAATTGCGCAAAGCCTTCAAACGATCCGCCCGTCACATACAAATTGGTGTAGATAAAGCGCCACGGATACTGAATATCAGAGGTATTGACCGCTTTGATATCGCCGCTTTCTAACGTCAATTTTTGTGCGCAGATCCCACAATTTATCAAATTCAAACTTCCGCCGCTTTCAGCGCGGATCGTCAGCGTGCCATGAGTCTCAATCCACACGGCATATGTTCCTGCAAGTTCCTCCGGATCGGTGCAGGCGATACGGTTTTCGCCAATGAGCAGTATGGTCAGGTCAGCATTGTCCGCGAATATGCACTGGCGGTCATGCGGAACATCGCTTTGTATGGATTCCGTCAAATCAGCGTGATTCAGCGTCAGAACTGCGGTGTCAAAGTCGTAGGAAACCGTGCCGTCCCCAAGCACATCGCGGCAGTTATCCTCGGTAACCAGTGTGCTGCCAACTTGAATGTCGCTCTTTTTCCCTTCTGCAAAGCCCGATGATGGAAAGCAAAGCAACAACGCCATGAACGCCAAAACCAACGTCCCTTTTCGCAATTGATATCACCGTCCTTTTCGCAAGCTTATCATTTTTTGACCCTTTTTACAATATCCGTGATTGGACATGTCCTTCTGAATGACCGGCCAAAGACAAGATAGATGCACGGAGATAATTCTGTTTTTTACTTTCGAGGCGGCGGTCAAATGGCTGTCAGAATTTGTTGCGGATGCAAAATCAAAAGCAAGAAAAAGAAAAAAACCGCCTGAATTAGGCGGTTTTCGTGGTGCGGCTGGCGAGATTTGAACTCGCAAGCTTTCGCCGACGGATTTTAAGTCCGTTGTGTATGCCGTTCCACCACAGCCGCACGGTTGTTCTTTCGTGTATTTGCCCAAGGTCTGCCGATGCCTCTAACGGGAAGCGTTGCGACAACAGCATCGCGGACGTTCCTATTTTACCATGCCTTGACGTATTGTCAATCATGGATCAATAAACATACCATTGCTGGACGAAGGCGTATAAATAGACGCAAAGTCCGGCAAGACACAACGCGGTCGCAAGGATGTTCGCCCATTTTTTTTCGGTTAGCTTTCCTAGCGCCATGGCAACGGGAAAACAGACCACAAGATAACGCGGGGCGGACAGCAGCCAAGTGGCGCCCATGGTCGCAACAAAATATGCGACAAAGTACGCAACATAGGACGGACGAAGCTTGTTTTGCGCGCCTGCAACGAGCGACAGCGCACCGAAGAAAAAGAGGATATTCGGCGCCCAAAGCCCGATCAGCGTTGTAAATTCGCGGTTAGCGATACACTGCGCCGCGTGATCTGCCTGATAGGCGGCGGTGTTAAAGAACCAGTTCAGGTTCTGTCCCCAATGCTCGCTCTGCACAACGGTAAATTGCAGGGCGTTGCCGGTCACGTAAAAGTTGATATATAAATACAGACACAGCCCAAGCGGAATCAGCAGCAGGGACGCTGCGTTACCGATGCAATGCCATAGAAAACGTGAGCCGCGCTCCTCATGACGGATGTCACGGAGAATTTCGCTGGCCAGCTCAAAGACGGCTGGTACCAATAAAATTACGCCGGGCATTCGGGTAAAGGCGGCAAAGAAGCCGACAATGCCCGCAAGCGCGAACTGCTTTTTTCGGATCAGATACATACATCCGAGGGACAGCAGCAAAAAAAGGCTGTCCGACATGGGCGCGGATAGCAGCAGCGCAGCGGGCAAAATGCAGAGAAATTTCAGCGAGCGTACGGCGCTTTTTCTGTCCATATCGAGCAGCGCGAGTTCGTAAAAAAGATACCCGGCGAGCACGGCGCACACATTGGAAACAAAAAGTCCGGAGACCAGATAGTTGTTGAAGATAAAATGGAACAGACGAACAAGAATCGGGTAGAGCGGAAAAAAAACGATCAGCAGCGCCTCGCTTCCCGTGGAGGCATACCAATTTTCCGCCAGATAGAGGTAGTGGCGGCTGTCGCTGCCAACTTGGTTCCAGATCCCCAAAAGATCCACGGCGCCGCCTTGATAACCGTTTTCCCGAAGAACGATCCAGTAAGCCGCGGCAAATAACGCGGCGCGAAACAGCACCAATGCGCCGAGGATGGAAAAGAACGGATGCAACCGGCGTTTTCTGCCGCTGCGCTTGCCAATGGGTCCGCGCAGATCCGGTTCCGCTTCGCAGCTCCAGTCATCAATCCATTGGGGAACAAACCGAATGTAGAGCAACGCAAATAAAAACATCGCCAGCGCTGCACTGAGCAGCGCTGGGATGCCGACAGATACATGCCGAACGATCCAGATCGCATACGCGACCAAAAGGATGCACAGCGGGACAACGGTCAAAATCAGCCGCGTCCGCAATTGTTTCTTTTGGATGGTTTCCGTCATCTGTTCCTCAAAGCCTTGGGCTTCTCCAGAATTTCAGCATAGATAATGCCGTTTCGAACAGCCTGTGCATCAAAACACAGTCCCATTGCGGAAATCGGCGCTGTGACCGGTGCGGCGGCGGAATTTGCAGCTTCCACAGAAACCTTTCCCGCCGAGGAGGCACAGTCCCTCTGGACGCCGGTCATGCTGGTTTCCTCATGCGCGTGTCCTGAAACAAAGCTCGCTTCCAGCGTATGCCGTTTCGTTTCACCGATCTGCGTGAGATTGGAGCTGATCGTCTCAGCGGTGCGCGCCTGAATCGGGCTGGCATGTCGGGACTGTATCGGCTGCTGCGGTCGCTGCACTTGCGGCTGCGGCCGCTGTACCGGCGGGCGTGACGGCTGAACGGTGGGACGAACCGGCGCGGCAGACGGCTGTGGGGGATAGGGAGCCGCCGCCGCTTTTTGCGCTTCGATATTCTGGAGTATCTGTTGTCGCTTCGCGGCTTCTTGGGCAGCCTGATTCTGCGCCGCTTTGCTCTTTTTTTGCGACGCGGAAATGATGACCCATATAATGCCGAGGATAACAAGCAGTACTTCCATAACGTTACTTCTTTTCGCTGTCGCTGGACTTTGTAGTCCGACTGATGGCGTTGCGCATGTCGGTGTCAGAGATAACGTTCTTCATGTTGTAATAGTCCATGACGCCAAGCTTGCCTTCGCGGAACGCGGTGGCGATAGCGCGCGGCACTTCCGCCTCGGCTTCGATCACGCGAGCGCGCATGCCCTGCGCTTCCGCCACGTTTTCCTGCTCCTGCGCAACGGCCATGGCGCGGCGTTCTTCTGCCTTGGCCTGCGCGATGCGCTTGTCGGCTTCGGCCTGATCGATTTGCAGCTGCGCGCCGACGTTCCTGCCAACGTCCACGTCAGCGATATCGATGGAAAGAATATTGAAGGCGGTACCTGCGTCCAGACCCTTGTCGAGGACGGTGCGGGAGATACGGTCGGGGTTTTCCAGAACGTCCTTATGGCTGCGGCTGGAACCGACCGTGGTGACGATACCTTCGCCGATACGGGCGATGATGGTTTCTTCACCGGCGCCACCGACCAAACGGTCGATGTTGGCACGGACGGTGACACGCGCTTTTGCGCGCAGCTCGATGCCGTCCATTGCGACTGCGGCGATGACCGGCGTCTCAATGACCTTGGGGTTGACGCTCATCTGCACGGCGGTGAGCACATCACGACCGGCAAGATCGATGGCGCAGGCCTTCTCAAAATCGAGCGGGATACCTGCACGCTGGGCGGCGATGAGCGCGTTAATCACACGGTCAACGTTACCGCCGGCCAGATAGTGCGCTTCCAACTTGTTGATGGAAACCGAAAGACCGGCTTTGGTCGCCTTAATCATGGGGTTGACGATGCGGCTGGGAACGACCTTGCGCACACGCATACCGACAAGCTGGAAGATACCGATGCGAACGCCGGACGCCATTGCCGAGATCCACAGGCGAAGCGGTACAAAGCTGAAGAAGATTGACAATACAATTAGGATAGCGATGATGAGAATAATTGTTCCGATTTGGCCCATAACTTACCTCCATTTAGTTCTTGCGTTTCGTTGTATCTGCTTTTAGAATGCCCCGAGTTGCCGTAAAATCCATCCACAAACGTACAATAGGCCAATCAAGGCAGGGATACCGAGTATGAGCGCGATCCATTGCCTGCGGATCTCAGCTTTGGTGCCCTTGGGCGCAGGCGGCTGCTCCTCCTGGGCAAGCTGTATGCCGCACTTGGGGCAGACGTCCAGAAGATCGGAATATAAAACGCCGCAGCTTTTGCAGTATTTCATTGGTTGTTTTCAGTTGTCGGCATATCATCCGCGACGACTAGGATTTCAACGCCGTCCACTGCGGTAACGCGAACGCTGCTGCCTTTTGCAACAAACGCGCCGGCCGTCATTACGTCGAGTCGTTTGCCGTCGATTTCGGCGATCCCCGCAGGACGCAGCGCCGTGACCGCCGTGCCGAATTTGCCGACAAGCGCTTTGGAGGAGTCGTTGCTGAGCGACGAGGACGCGCTGTCAATGCTTTCGTTCAGAACGAGAAACGAGCGGGACAGGCGACCGCGCTGGAAAGAACGGATGAAGATAACGAGCGCCAGAACGATGATGCAAAGCACAATGGCGATAATCAAAAGCGCCATTTGCGGCGAGCCCCAACCGAGCTGCATGACGATGGCGGCGATTAGCGAAAGAAAGCCCACGCCGCCTGCCACGCCAAAGCCGGGCGTAAACATTTCGACGATGAGGCAGAGGATGCCGAGAAGCAGGCAGATGATCGTGGGCACTGCCGCAGCGCCAAGAATGGAAGTGAGCGACATGATGAATCCCCCTTTCAGGTACGAGCGCAGAAAAAAGACTTTCCACGTTTGTATTATTATACCACATACCGCTTGTAAAATTGAAACATTTTTGAAACAAGCCCCGACGCGGGAAAAAGCGTATGGATCGACGCGATCCTGCATAGACTGACAACGAAACGGAGTGTGGAAGAAATGAAGCAAAGGCGCAGCGCATGGAAAGTCTATGCAGTGTCGATTGCGATTGCGCTGGCGGTGGGCGGGCTGGCGGCGCTTTTGAGCCATGACAGCATGCAGGTGTTCGAGTCGCTCAAAAAGCCGCCGCTCGCGCCGCCGGGGGTTGTGTTTCCCATTGTATGGACGATCCTGTTTCTTCTGATGGGGATTTCCGCGGCACGGATCTATTTGTCGGATAGCCCCGAGCGGCGCGGCGCGCTTACGGTATACGGATTGCAGCTGGCGCTAAACTTTGGCTGGACAATTCTGTTTTTCTGTCTGCAACTGTATTTTGCAGCGTTCATCTGGCTGATTGCGCTCATTATCGCTATTTTCGTGATGATTTCACGCTTTTATGCCATTGACCGGTGGGCGGCGTACTTGCAGATACCCTACCTGATGTGGGTGTTGTTTGCGGCCTATCTCAATCTGGCGATTGCCATCCTGAACCCGTAACAAGATAGAAAACCGGACGGAAAGCGAGCATCCATGGAAACATCGGATGCTCCTTTTGATCGGTAAACCATACGGCGCGCGGCTTTGTCAAGCTGCTGATCCTGCATCCACAGTCGAGGGAGGGACAGCTCCACACATAGCCGCCTCCGAGATAGAGACCCAACCCGGAAAAGTCCCAGACCACATCGCCGGGTTCCAGCTGGCAAAACGGGATTTTTTGACAGTAGTCCAGCAGCAGAGAAAAACCGCAAGCAGAAAAGTCCTTGGGCAGCAGACTGCTGCGTTTCCACAGATATAAAAGCGCATCGACGCCACAGGGGAGCAAGTGCAGATCCTTTTTGAAATGCAGCAGTGCGGTCAGCGCTTTGATTTGTCTTTTTGAATACCGTTTCGGGCGTGCGTTGATGCAGGCAGCCAGTGCTGAAATGGTTGCCGTATCGCTTTGTTGCAGGGGGTTGGCACCGTAGAGACACAGCGTACGGGAAACGGACGGACAGGCTTCGGCATAGGAAAGCGCCAGAAGCGCGAGGCTGCGGCGCAGATTGTCGGTTGTAAGCAGCGCGGTTCGGATTTTTCGCCGCAGTATGGGAGAAGCGAGCTGTTTTGGCAGTGCGATATGCAGATGCTTCGCATTTTCGCGCAGGATCGCCAAAAACAAAGCACGGTCGATCTCGTCTGGGCAAAATGGCGTTGCGGGCAGAAAACGGCGACAGAAGCGATGGACGGCGTCAACGGTTTCTACGCGAAAATGTGCGTTGCGGATGCGGGTGAAGCTTGAATCGTAGCAGCCAAGGCGAAACAGGCATTCCTTCATCAGACGGACGTCGGGCCCCGACATCCCCAATTGAAGCGTTCTGGTAAAACGCATATTCCCTCCTACGTTCGCTGCTGCTATAATAGAGTTGTTCAAAACGCCTATCTTTCTATACATATCGGGAGGAGAAGGGAAACATGTCATTTTTGAAGCTGCTCGAAGGGCTGCGCAC
>CAZWUK010000056.1:0-7285 GCA_964636685.1 uncultured Oscillospiraceae bacterium | reverse complement strand
ACGTTCGGCGGCGTCGCCAGATTCGCAAAAAATACTTGGGTGCGGGTCGGGTGTATCGCAATCGTCGTGCTGACCGCGTTTTCCAGGATGTATCTTGGCGTGCACACGCCGCTTGACGTGGGCGTGTCGCTTTTGATCGGCACGGCGTTGGTATTTTTATTGTACCCGGTGGTAGAGCGCGGCTGGACGGAGAAAAAAGGACTGCTTTACGGTGTGCTCCTTGCCTGCATCATGGTGGCGGCAGCGCTCGTGGTCTATGCCGAAACCGCCACATTGCCGACAGATCCCGCGGAAGCGGAAGTGTTTCAGCACGGGATTAAGACGGCCTATCAGCTGCTTGGGACGCTGCTTGCCATGACGGCGGTCAAACGGCTGGACGACCGGTATATCCGATTTGACACAAAGGCCGCATGGTGGATGCAGATTCTCAAGGTTTGCATCGGCTTAGGCATTGTGATCGCTGTCAGAACGGCGCTGAAAACACCGCTGCTGCTTTTGACCGGCGGGCATGCGAGCGCACATGGCATTCGCTACTTCCTGATGACTTTGACGGGCGGCGCGGCATGGCCCGCTTGCTTCCGCTTTCTGACAAGGCTCCAAACGCATCGCAAAAAGGAGCCGTTGTCCGCATAAGCCCTGCCGCAAGCAAAAAAAACGCGCTCGATCGATCAAAACCCGCATGGGCATTGGTCAAAAGAGTGCGTTTTTGTTTTACGGAAGAAGGCGCAAATGCGCGTGATTTAGCCGGGCGTTACCGCCTTGCCGTCGCTGACAAGCAGCACGTCGCTGATTGCGGTATGCAGCGCGGCGATGTTTCTTTCTTGCAGAAGCGCGTTGACGGAATCCTCCGCCGGATTTTTTTCGGAGTCAGTCAAGATGGCGTAAGCAGGCGCGCACGCATCCAGAAGCTCTGCCAGATTTTCACTGTATCGTCCGTGATGCGGCATTTTCAGCACGTCACAGGACAGATCGCCCTCGGAGAGAAGCTCGGCAAGACGGATAGCCTCCGCATCGCCTGCAAAGAAGAAGCGGGTATTGCCGTAGGTCAGCATGGCGGCAAGCGACATTTCGTTGTCGTAATCTTCGGCGGCTGTATCAAATTGTCCGCGCGGAATGCGGATGGAGAGGGTAAGGTCGCCTATGGCAACCGTCCGATCTGCCGTGATATATTCGTAGGGCGTTGCGGTGTTGACAACCGCCTCCATCATTTTTTGATATTTTTTGCTGTCGGTGGGGTAATCCGGCAAAAGCAGCTGCTTGACCTTGACCGCTTCCAGGATCTTGGGCGCGCCGCCCACGTGATCCTTGTCATAGTGCGTAATCAGGAGCAGATCGATTGTATCGATGCCTGCCGCCTGCAAAAAGCTTACGATGTCCTTGCCGTCGTCCTTTTCTCCGGTGTCGATCATGACGGTCGTTTCGCCTGCGGTTAGAAGAATACAATCCGCCTGTCCGATAGAAAAAGTTCGCACCGTCAACAGACCGTTCGGCATCGTGGCGGTCGGCGCTGTGCTTTGCGTTGGCGCAGGCGAGTCGATCGGGCTTTCGACCGGCGCGCTGCTGCTTTCAACAATTTGCACCGGCGTTGGCGAGGATGCAGACGGCGTCTCCCTAGCGGTGCAGCCCGCCCCAATAAAGCAGGCGCAGAGAAATAGCAAAAGTATCTTTTTCATAGAGAGAGTATACCAGAAGTTCCATCCGCTTTGCCAACCGTCAGGAGAAAAAGTTGCACGAAGTTTCCAATCTCTGCCCCTTGACGGACGCGCAAAATTCGATATAATTGAAATACGAACAAACGTTCGAATAATAGCGAGCAGGTGACGGCTGTGAAGACCTATGTGGAAGTGGAAGCAAAATTTGATGTGGCGGGCAGAGTGCGCCCTACTTGTGTGATCTGGGAGGACGGAAGACGGTTTGAAATTGATCGGGTCAAGGATATCCGGCAGGCTGCGTCGCTCAAGATCGGCGGCTGCGGGATGCGGTACCGCTGTGAGATCTGCGGGCGGGAGACGGATTTGTACTTTGAAGATCCCAAATGGTTTGTAGACAGTGTGGAACGCACTCAAACGGGAAATTGAAGAATATTTCGAGGATTTGCTGTTTTTGGTAAAAACGGCGGCAATAAAATGCAATTTGTGATATACTACAAAGGAAAATGATTGCAATTTTGGAGGATTGGATATGGCGAACAAACGGGATCAGATGGATCGGGCATACCAGTGGCATTTGGAGGACATCTATGCTTCAGATGCAGCCTGGGAAGCAGAATTTGATAAAGCGAAGGAAGCCATTGCGGCTTTTCCACAGTATGCGGAGATCATGGGAAAGACGGCGGATACGCTGTATGCCATGCTTTGCGCCCAAAGCAGCATCTCCCGTATGGTAGAGCGCCTGTTCACCTATGCGCATATGCGCCGTGACGAAGACAACGGCAACACCAAGTATCAGGGCATGACCGACCGCGCAATGCAGCAGATCGTTGCGGCGGAGGCAGCGTCCTCCTTCGTTGTGCCAGGCATTTTGCAGATTCCGTCCGAGCTGCTCAATCAGTGGATGGCGGCGGATCGCTATCAGCCCTTCCGTTTCTATTTGCAGGACATCGACCGTCGCAGAGCGCACACGCTGTCCGCCGCGGAGGAGAAGATCCTTGCTATGGCAGCGGAACCGCTGGGCGGCGCGGATACGATTTTTACGATGCTCTCGGATGTCGACCTCGATTTCGGCACGGTCAAGGATGAGAAGGACAACGAAATCAAATTGACCCACGGCAGCTACGGCATGCTGCTCAACAGCCCCGACCGCCGTGTGCGCCGTGATGCTTACAACGGCCTGTACGATGCGTATCGTTCGGTCAACAATACCGTTGCCGCAACCTATACGACCTCTGTCAAGGGGGACGTATTCAATGCCAAAGCGCGCGGATTTGAAGGCTCCATGGAAGCGGCGCTGTTTGAAAACAACGTGCCGGTATCCGTTTATACGCAGCTGATCGAAGCGGTGCACGAAAAGCTGCCCGCCATGCGCAAGTATATGGAGCTGCGCAAGAAGGCGCTCAAGCTGGATACGCTGGAAATGTACGATCTGTATACGCCCATCGTGCCGGACTGCGACATTCCCATGACCTATGCAGAGGCCAAGGCGGTCGTCAAGGATGCCTTAAAGCCGCTGGGTGAAAACTATCAGACGCTGCTCGACAAGGCCTATGCTGACGGCTGGATCGATGTTTACGAAAACGACGGCAAGACCTCCGGCGCATACTCCTGGGGCGTGTACGGCGTGCATCCCTTTGTGCTGTTAAACCATCAGGATACGTTGGACAGCGCGTCTACGCTGGCACATGAGCTTGGTCATGCGATGCACTCCTATCATTCCAATCAAAAGCAGCCCTATGAAACTGCCGAATATAAAATCATGGTGGCAGAGGTTGCGTCCACGGTCAACGAGGTGCTGATGGTGCGCTATTTCCTGAATAAGGAAACCGACAAGCAGAAAAAAGCGTATCTCATCAATCAGTTCCTGGAGCAGTTCCGCACGACCTGCTTCCGCCAGACGATGTTTGCCGAGTTTGAGATGAAAGCGCACCAGATGGCGGAAAACGGCGAGCCGCTGACGGTGGACAGCCTGTCGGATATGTACCGCAAGCTCAACGAGCTGTATTATCCCGACGTGCATGTGGACGACAATATCGCCATCGAGTGGATGCGGATTCCGCATTTCTACCGTGCGTTTTATGTCTATCAATATGCTACGGGCATCTGCACGGCGGTTGCGCTGGCAGAGGATATTCTCGAGCACAACGGTAAGGATCGGTATCTCAACTTCCTGTCCTCGGGCGGCAGCGATTACCCCATCAGGCTGCTCCAAAATGCGGGCGTAGATCTGACCCAAAAGGAGAGCATCCTGAATTCTCTCAACGTGTTTGAAAAATTTGTCGATGAGCTGGCAGAATTGCTGGACTGAGGAGAAACGCTATGGAAATCGATCTGATAAAAGCAAAGGAATTTATCCTGAAGAAGTTCAATGAGCAGGGCGACTTTTCCATTTTTGACGCCAAGGATCTGGGGCAGATGGTGGAGGCGGTACTTTCTTTTGATGCACAGTTCATGAAGGATACCGGCGTGGACGACGGCGAAGTGTACGACGACGATGCGGCGTATGATTTCATGTTCGAAAAAATGAGCGAGAAATTTGCCGATCAAAAGATGTACATGATGCGCCTTGTCGAAGACTACATGGACTATAACGAAGAATACCTGGAGAGCATCGGCGCAATCGACTGGGAATAAAGCCAAAATATAATATCGGCAGGCGCAAAAGAATCACAGCACTCGCCAAGATATTGTCAAGACCACCCGTTTTCCCGGGTGGTCTTGACTGCAAACGGCGAGGTTTTTATATTAAGAAAACAGTCTTGCGATCGTTGCGATGGCAATACAGACGACACTGCCCACAGCCGTTGGGAGCAGGGCGGAAAGTGCTGTCCATTTCCAGCTGCCGGTTTCCTTTTTGATGGTGAGAAGCGTGGTGGAGCAGGGCCAGTGCATGAGAGAAAACAGCATCACGTTGAGCGCAGTGACCCAAGTCCAGCCGTTCCCAACAAACAGCTCGCGCATCGCAGGCAGGTTCGAAAGCTCAATCATGCTGCTTTGCGCGGTATAGGTCATGATGACAATGGGAATCACGATCTCGTTGGCGGGAAAGCCCAAGATAAACGCGAGCAGAATCACGCCGTCAAGTCCCATCAGGCGACCCAATGGGTTCAGAAACGTCGAAGCGTGCTGCAAAAGCGTTGCACTGCCGACCGTTAGATTTGCCATGAGCCAAATGAGGATTCCGGCAGGGGCTGCTACGGCTGCAGCGCGTCCCAGTACGAAAACGGTGCGGTCGAATATGGAGCGCACGATTACTTTGCCGAACTGCGGACGGCGATAAGGCGGCAGCTCCAGCGTAAAGGACGAGGGGACGCCTTTGAGCAGGGTCTTTGACAGCAGCCGCGTCATCAACAACGTCATGAAGATGCCCAGCACGATGATCCCCGTCAGTACGGCGGCGGAAAGCACGGAGGAGAGCAGCCCGCCGGCGGTACCCACAAAAAACATCGTGATGATTGCAATGAGGGACGGGAATGCGCCACCAACCGAAGGGGAAATTTGCTCCCGAAAATGGTCTATTTACAGCCTCCGACGGGTAGAATGCCGACAATTCTCTACCCGCCGTCGATAAAAATATGGAAGTCCTGCCCATCCCAGACGATCTTGCGGGTGATGAGCCGGATGAGCGTCCGCTTCTCATACACCGATAACTGCGGAAAGTAGGTTTTTAGGCTCGAAAGTGCGTTTGCCAGCAAATCAAGCTGCAAGGCAGAATCGCTCTCGCCCTCGGCCTGCTGCTCAAGACGTGCTTTTTCTCGTTGCAACTCTTTCAACTCGTTGTCCAGCTCCGCTACGCGGGCGTTGACCCGCTCGATGAAGGCTTGGGCGAGGTTGCTGTTTGACAGCGCGGCCATGAGGTTTTTTAGCTCCGTGTCGCGCTTGGTAATCTGGCTTTCGATGGCAGGCATGGGCTGCTGCCGATCCTCTTGCTGGATGTTACGTTTCAGCTTTTCCAACAGCGGGTAAATCTCAGAGCCGGATTCCGTATAGTCCATCAGACTGTCACAAACCAAATCGTCCGCCTGCTGACCACCGATATTCTGACAGTCGCACACCGATGCGCCGCCCCGGAGCTTCTTATCGCAGATGTAATCGAACTGCCCGGTTGGGCTGCCAGAGCGAATTTTAGAAAACATGCGTCCGCCGCACTTGTCGCAGTAGATCAGGCCGGAAAGCAGAGAATAATCGTTGCACTGGCGGGCGGGCTTTTTGCCCGTTGGGATGTTGTCGGCTAAGATGCGCTGCACCGCCACCCATTGCTCGCCGGAGATGCGTCCCTTGTGCCGCCCAACCGCGATGATCCACTTGTCGATGGACTGGCGGGGGGCGTGCTTCTTCTTGTAGTCCCGCTTGTTGTAGGAGAGCAGGCCGTGCTTGCCTGTACAATCCTTCTCATCAAAGCATACGTCCGCCCGCTGCTCAGTAAAGTAGTCCAGCGCGGCTTTGTCGGCCATGCAGTACACGGGGTTTTGCAGAATCTCCTTGATGCCCAGCAGAGAATAGTAGGTTCCCACCCGGGAGCGGATGCCCTGCCGCATAAGACGCTTGCTCACCGCCGAAATGCTGCGGGTTTCCAAGTAGATGGAAAAAATGCTGTCGATCACCGCCAGCTCGTCTGGATTATCCATGAGTTTGCAGGCGGTTTTCACCTTGCCATCGATGATGATTTCTGATACCTTTTCCGACGAATAGCCCGTGGGCGTAGTACCGCCCAGCCACCGCCCGGTGCGGGCCAGCATGAGCATGTTGTCCCGCACGCGCTCGGCGATGGTTTCCCGCTCCAACTGAGCAAACACGGACGCAATATACATCATGGCCTTGCCCATGGGCTTAGAGGTATCGAACTCCTCCTTGATGCAGACAAACGAAATCTCCCGCTCATTCAGATCCTCGATGAGCGCGGAAAAGTCGCTGACATTACGGCTGATGCGATCCAGCCGGTAACATACCACAAATTCCGGCTTCTGGGTCTTAATGTCCCGCAGCATCTTTTGAAACTGCGGCCGATCGGTGTTCTTGGCAGAAAAACCCTCGTCCTCATAGATGGTTATGTCCGCGTCCGTTGCGCCCGGGAACTTCGCCACAATGTATTGGCGGCACATTTCGATTTGGTTTTCGATGCTTTCGCCCTTGCCGGTATAGACGGATTTGCGGCTGTAGAGAAAGAATTTCATGCGCATCACCTCACAAAAGAGCATAGGCCGGTACCATACGCTACGGCAAATGTGCAAAAAAGATTCCTTGCGCATTCGTAGAAATATATATTTACAAATCTTTTGCCACCAAGACCCCACGAAACGCCGTTTTCGGGCTAATCAGTGAGGGGCATTTTGCTCCATCACCGATTAGGAGGATTGTTTTGATGGCAACAAGGGAAATCAAGCTGGCAGAACTACTATCCATTATGCACAACCATCCGCTGCTGAGCGTGTACGACGAGGATAAGGCGGACTATTATACAGGGCTGGCGGGTTGGACTGTCAAATTCATTTCCGTGGTGTCAGGGAAAAGTGGACATCCCCGTCCTGTTTGCGAGCGAATAGAAAGCGGTTTCGCCACTTGGTGCGGTGGTAAGAAGATACCGCATCTTCGTGTGTTTACATCGATTTCCATGGAGTAGACGATGCTTTGTA
>CAZWUK010000055.1:0-14508 GCA_964636685.1 uncultured Oscillospiraceae bacterium | reverse complement strand
TCCTTCCGCCTATACAAAAGCGGGACTGTAGCTTTTCCTTTTGCTACAGCCCCTTTATTATGCGCGTTTCGAATGCAGGGCGGGTTTGGCGCGGTTTTGAGCCGGATTTCATCATATAGTTCATCATGGGAGGATGAAAAGGCTCGGTGCTACACGCGACAACTTCTCGATGAACGGGAAGTTGTCAAGGCTGCCATATTCGTGTTGCTGTTTATCGCAAAAGTGCTTACGTGTATCACAGATTATACATTGGCAAAATTTCAGATTCCCTCTTAATCTTATCGATCAGCTTTTTAAAGGATGAACTGTTAAAGCTGCGAATCTCACCATCATAGCGATGGGCTCCGTATACTTCAGTTATTCCATGTTCACCGATGCTCCGAGCACTTATAGCTTTGCTGTGAACCTTAATATACAGATTATCCTCATTGTCACGAATAATATAGCCAAGCACCCCGATATTAGAATTAATAATCCATGTAATGTTGCTTTGGATAGGCACACAAATGGATGACAACAACGAGAGCAATTTATATACCACCATACTTTTGGGAAGCGAAAAAACGGTGCTGTTATCATTTATATCGTCGCCATGACAAACGCTTTCTCTGTCAAATCCTATCACAATATTCTCGGAATCATCAATCGTATACTCAATGCGCTCCATTGCCTTCCCCTTTCTGAACAAGCACAAATCCACGCCAAACGCCGATTTATCTGCTTGTCAGTATATCATCCCTCAACCATCTTCGCAACGCTCCGGGAATCTCCTGACAAGCATAGCGCAAGAGCGCCCACCAGCGCCATCGCATCCTTTTCGGGAGAACCCGAACCCCTTTGGTGCGTCCGCTTCGGCGGGGCAATGCACCATGGCTTTTTGCCACAGTCCCTTTTCTGTATGTACCCGCAGCGTAGCTTGCCCTGCTGTCGGCGCAGAGCTTCGCTCCGGTCTGTCGGAGTTGCTCAAAAGCCTGACCGCCGCCAGACAGTAGCCGCTGCCTTTGCTGGACGGACAGGAGCCTCATGACGCTGCTCGCTTGCATGGTGCTATGTCGGCAGCCGCCATGCCATACGTGCCGGGCATGGACGCATCCGCGACGGCGCCAAGGGCGGTAGCGCGGTCTGTCTGCCGGATTGAATCCATGGAGATCGTCAAAATTGACGCCGAATTTCGCGTTCCAACGCTCAACGGAAAGCATCTGGTGCTTGTGATATGCCATCCGTTTTGTTATACTGAGTTTGCACCGAAAAAACGCATCTTCTCGGCTATGTTATAGGTATAAAAGCGAGTGCCATAGAGGTTCTTACTTTGCACAGACGCCCCGCCTTGTGAGGTATCTGCGGTACAAATTATCCACATGTGACCACTTTTTCTGACCACGAATCCACGCTTGCCAACTGTTCCACGGCCGCGCGTTTAGCGTTCATGGTCGGATGGACATATCGCTCGAGCGTAATCTTGACGCTGGCATGACCCAATAGCTCGCTGAGCGTTTTCGGGTCGCAGCCGTTTTCGATGCAGCGTGTGGCGAAGGTGTGTCGCAGCGCATGAAAGGTATAGCCGTGAATGCCGCATTGCTTTTGCAGCGCCTGATACTGCCGATAGAAAATACGCGGCTCCGTGCATGTCTCCGTTCCCGCAACAATAAACGCGCCCGCGCCGGAAGCGGCGCTTTGACCCTTGCTGAGAATCGGAAGCAGGAATGCCGGCAGGGGAATCGTTCTGCGTGAGCATTCCGTTTTCGGCGTGTCGAGCAATATCTTCGTTTTTGACGTTGCGTTTGCGTCCATGTCTTTCACGCGGAGTACGGTGTGATTTACGGAAAGCGTACCGGATTCAAAATTGATATCGGAATATCGCAGCGCACAGATTTCGCCGATACGCAGTCCGGTGTGCATGGCAATCAGCACGCCAAGCATCTGAGCGCTGTCCGACGTTCGAACCAAACGGTTCAATCGAATCCAGTCCCATTCGCTCAGCAATTCCGGTTTGAATCCGGACGGCGTTGACACACGGAACGAAAGCGATTCCGCCGACATCCACTTACGGTCAACCGCAAAGCAAATGATCTGCTTTAACACAATGACGTGATCGGATACCGTTTTAGCCGACAAGCCGCCTTTTCCATCCAGGCGTCCGTTTTCTCGCTTATTCTGTGTATATTGTTCTAAACTGGATTTACAAAACGCTTCCAAACGCAGCGCACCCAGCGCTGGGATGAGGTGCTTTTGGACGATAGCGCGATACTGACCAAGCGTGGATTGCTTTACCGCGGCTCGGCGACCGTCCAGCCATGCCTCCATCACCTCAAAAAGGCGCTTTGGGACTTCCTTCCCGCAGTGCAAGCAAAACGAATTTTGCGCCTGTGCCTCGGTCTTCTTTTTGCGGACTTCCGCGTATGTATGCGCGTACAAATACCCGTACCTTGCTTTTCCATCCGGCTCATAACAGCGAATATATCTGGCCTCCCAGCGCCCGTCCGCTCGCTTTCTGATATTTTCACCTCGTCTTGCCATCGTATTCTTTCCTCCTGTTTTTCATTTTTTTGCGCAACATTTGACCATGATTGTGACTGAAATTGTTTATTCCGCCATGCAAAAGACCGTTGAACTCATGCTGAAAACGGTTGTTACTTCATAATTAGCACATTTACGTAAGAATATTGTCACATTACGCTTGCACAAGTAACTATAATCAGCTATAATTCGATTAAAGCTTTCCGTACAGCATCTTGTTGTTTCAGTTACAATTGTTAAAAAGGTGCCATAAAGTAAAAACCTTTATGACACCTTTTACGCAAAAAGTAAAAACCTTTATGACAGCCATTAATAGTGCATGCTACTCCATAATTGCGGCAAAATCCGCTTGCAACGGTGAAAAAGCGGATTCGCGAACAATCATTGTCGCGCCTAGGCGATACAGACCGTACACAAAGCAGACAATGTACACACAATCAAATTCTTGCCGCATGGCGGCACGAAGGGGCGAAGCATTATGCCAAAATACATCTATTGCGTTTCCTGCATGGCCAATATGGACGCGACCGTCGTACGGAATATCGAGCAAGTGCTGCCTGCTCGCGCCATCAGCCTGAGTTTCGACCGTGAGGAACATAAAGATGGGGCATGGAGAGTCAAAACACATCCACTATTTTGGGGCTATATATTCGTATATGCCGACTTGCCTCTTGACACACAAAAAATATATGAAATCGACCACGTCAACCGCGTGCTGCAATACGGTGACGGTAACTGCAATCTGCACGGGGAGGATCGTTGCTTTGCCGAATGGGTACTGCGATATGAAGGACATATCGGATTGTCAAAGGCGCTCCTCGTGGGCGACAAGACCCGTATCATCGATGGCCCGCTCAAAGAATATGAGGGCGTGATTCGCAGCGTGAACCGGCAAAAGGGAAAGGCGCTTGTGGACATCTCGATTGGGGATACCGTAAAACCGACATGGCTTTATTTTGAATGGATGACCGTCCACGACGGACAGCTTGTTAAATTGCGTGACACGCAGTAAGTTTCTAAAAGATGAGCGCAGAGAGATCCGGAACGCGGGATAAGACGTTTGCCTATCCGGCTTTATCGACAGGATGGCGCTATCACCTGTCGCAAACAGCAATCAACAAAACAAATGAAAAGGCTCGATCCATTTTATCGGCGGGCCAATCGCGGAATTGGGACGGATTGTTCGGGCTGACCGTCACCACCGCTTTGCTATTGCAGAGCGAGAATTTATGGGGGAAGCGAAAATATACGCGCTGTCATTTGAGTGAACTGTATAGATAGAGGAGAAAAAAAGGAACTGGAACGACCCATACAACAAGCCGACGGAGCAGCCGCGCCCGTTCAAGCGGAAGCAGCAGAGAAAGCTTCCACCAGAGAGAAACGCTCTCCTGCCGAACGAAAAGCGCGACGGCGGAAGCGTCGCATAAAGAAGGCGCTGCTGTGGGTCGCGTTCTACGCGGCGGCCGCCGTGCTGATTTTCTGCATCGTGGACATTGTCTTCACCGTATACCAGCGCAAGGCTGCCCGGGATCGGTACGCCGAGATGCAGACAATCTATGAGATCAGCCCTGCGCCGGAGCAGGCGGACGAAACGGAGCAGCCGCCCGAGGAAACGATTGACGAAACCAAGTGGTACGCGCCCTACGCCGCCGTTGCGGATAAGCAGATCGACTTTGAGGCGCTTTCGGCGCGCAACTCGGACGTTTGCGGTTGGATATCGGTGGAGGGAACGAGCATCGACTTCCCCATTCTGCGCGCCGCGGAAAGCGACGACTTCTATCTGTCCCACGATATTGACGGCAGAGTCAGCGAACATGGGGCCGTCTGCATGGATCCGCGCTGTGAGGGGGATTTTTCCAGCCGCGTGACCATGCTCTACGGACACAACATGCTGGATGGCTCCATGTTTGCGCCGCTGTATAACTACTATAAGGATGCGGCGTTTTTCGATGCGGATCACAAGATAAAGATCTATCTTGACAATGCGGTGCTGCGCTACAGGGTAGTCTCCGCTTATGAGTATGGGCATGAGCAGCCTCTCTACTATTATAATTTATACAAGGACGAGGAGTTTTTGCGCTACTGTGATACGTTTTTACAAAACCGCGATATGAAGGCCAAGCTGCGCGAGGACATCGCCATTACGCCGGAGAATCGCCTGTTGACGCTGATTACTTCCACCAATGCCAGAGCCGACCATCGGCTTTTCGTACAGGCGGTGCTTATCCATGCAGAGTAACGAACATCGCCGTCATCACCGCAGAAAAAAAGTCGACCCCATCAAGGTCGTGCTGATTATTTTGGGCAGCATTCTGTTCGTGATACTGGTAGCCGGTCTTTCCGCCTGGTATCTGTGGAACAGGGCGGAGAAACTCAACGAGGAGACGATGTTTCTGCCCCAGCAGCATGAGGCGATAGCGGGCGCGCCGACGCCGGAGCCGACCGCCGCGCCGGAGTCGCAGTCGGACGCGCCGGAGGAATACGACCTGTTGTATAACGGAAACTATTACCGCCTGCGCAAGAATGTTGTTTCGGTGCTGTTTATGGGCGTGGATTCGAGGACGAATGAGGAAGCGGAAAGCGAGGTCGCCATCGGCACGAGCCAGACGGATACGCTGCTCGTGGGCGTATTCGATACGGCAAACGGCAGCCTGCGCATCCTGCATATTCCCCGCGATACCCAGACGGACATCAAAATATTGGACATGGCGGGTCAATACGTTAAGACGGAGAAAACGCACATCTGCTTGCAGCACGCCTACGGCGACGGCGGTAAAAAGAGCTGTGAGCTGACGCTGGACGCGGTGGACAACCTGCTGTTTGGCGCACCGGTCTACCGTTATGTTTCCATGGGCACCGACGGCGTGATTAAGGCGGTCAACGCCATTGGCGGCGTAGAGCTGGAGATGCTGGACGACTTTACATTCGTCTCATCGAGCATGAAAAAGGGCGCTGTTGTAAAGCTCAACGGCAAACGGGCCAAGGCGTATATCAGCGCACGCATGCACAAGAATCTTGACGGTACCGACGCCAGCCGTGTCGAACGGCAGATGCAGTTTTTGAAGGCGTTCGTCGCCAAGACCAAATCCATGGTCAAGGAGAATCCCACGCTGGTGCTGACGCTGTACAACGCGGTCAAGGACTATGTGCAGACGGATTTGTCGATGGACGAGCTGCTGTTTTTAGCAAACAAGGCGTTGGACGCAGGCTTTTCCGAGGATATGCTCATCCATCTGCCGGGCGCGGTGGGCGACGAATATCAGCCTTACTTCCATATGGATGAGGCGGAGGCGCGGGCTATTGTGATCGATCTGTTTTACGAGGAAATACCGCTTGGCTGAGCGTCGGGAACCTAATTATCATGCGGCAAAAGTTTACGCCTGTGCCAAAGCTATTGTACTTCGGTCGCGCGCGTGATACATAAAAGGTAGTCCGAGAGGATACGAAGATTCTCTCGAGAAAACGGAGGATACGATTCATGAAGAAGATCGTTGCATTGGCATTGGTTCTGGTGATGGTATTCGCATGCAGCGCAGTCGCGCTGGCGGCAGGCAGCCCCACCATCAAGCCCATCGAGGTAAAGCCCGCATCTGAAGAAGGCGCAAAGGCCATCGAGGCGGCTGTATACGAGCAGCTCGGCGAGAAATTGGCCAAGGGCGAGGTAGCTGTGAAGGTTCTTTCCTTCAGCTATACCGGTAAGGACAAGATCGCTGTGGAGGCGGCGGGCGTCAAGGCAGCCGACAAAGTGTTCATTCTGTTCCGCGATAAGGATGGCAAGATCTCCATCATCGACGCCACGGTTCTCGAGGATGGCATCATCGAGTTCACAGCGGCGGGCGAGGGCGATTACCTGGTCGTCAAGGGCGTTCCCGAAGCGGACGCCGACGCGGCGAACCTGATCCCCAAGACCGGCGACAGCAATCGGCTCATGAAGCTGATGCTTGTGGGCGTAGCCGCCATCGCGGTCATGACACTGGCGGGCGTTGCGATCAAGCGCTCGAACAACATCTGATCGGAGTTGTCGTAAAAGAACGGCTGTGTGCTCACGGCCGTTCTTTTGTGCATTCATTTTAGAGATGAACATGCTGAGGATCGCTCTTTGTGACGATATACCGGCGCACAGCAAACAGCTGCTTTCCCTGCTGGAAAGCGAGGTGAGTACGCCCTTTGAAGCAGCCGCGTTTGCTTCTCCGGACGAGCTGCTTGCGGCATTGGACGCACAGCAGTATTTCGATCTGTTCTTCCTCGATATCGAACTGGGAGAGGCAAGCGGCGTGGAGCTTGCCCGCCGGATTAACGCGCGCCTGCCCATGGCGCAGATCATATTTGTGACCGCGAACATCATGAACGCCGTAGAGATCAGCGAGGCCAACCACACCTACTTTTTGCTAAAGCCCGTAGAAGCCGGCAAGCTCCGCAGGGCGTTTCTCCGCGCAACGGCCGCGCTGTGTTCACAGACGGACAAACGGCTCTCCCTCCCGCTCCGCAGCGGCGGCGACGCCGTTGTATCTTCCGGCAAAATCATATACTGCGAACGGGTGCTGCGCGTAACAACTGTGGTCTGCACGGATGAAACGCTGTATACGCCGCTGAGTCTCACGGCGCTGGAGGACAGCCTGCCAAAGCTGATGTACGCGCGCCCCCATAGCAGCTTTCTGGTAAACCTGATGCACGTTAGCCGCACGGATTGGCAGCATGTATATCTGGACAACGGCGCGGCGCTTTCCCTGACCACGCACAACCGTACAGCCTTTCGGGAAGCGCTGGCCGCGTATGCCGCGCAATAGTTGAAGATATGCTTCCGCTGAAAATTTTGCTGCGATGCCTCACGATCTGCGTTTCCGCGTGGTATTTTTACCGTGTGTTAAAGCCAAGGATTTCCTTTTGTCGCACGCTTCTTTGCATCGGTCTTGTGTTGGCGGTTTTTCAGACCGCCTATTTCCTGTGGCCGGAGAGCGATCTGTTTTCGTCGGACGCAAACGCGCTTCTCTCCGTGGGCGTTTTACTTCTGGCGGCGGTGGTCTGCATCCTGACGTTGCGTGCGATTACCCGCAGAAGGATTTCCGAGATCCTCCTGTTTTACAGTCTGTGGCTATTGATCGCCGTGGCGTCCTCCCTTCTGCTGTTTACGCTGTCGGCGGCATTTGGCGGCGAGCGTGTTTCGACCGTGGCCGCGCGGGAATGGAACGACTTTTTCAGCGCGTTTATCGCGGCGGTTTTGCAGATGGGTCTAATGATCGCCGTTTCGGAGGCAGTCTCGCACTATGTTGAAAGGCAGACGGCCGAGCTGCGCTTCTCGCAATTCATGCCCGTACTTGGCGCGGAGGCGGCGTCTGCGGTGATCCTGCTGGTTTTCATGCGGGAGAGCGACCAATACAGACGCATGCTGCCCGCGCTGGCGGTGCTGCTGCTCCTATACGCCATCGCCGACGGCGTGCTGTTCTCCGCTTTTCGGGCGTTTGTAAAGAACAGCGAGTTGACGCATGAGGTGGAATTGTTGCAGCAGATGCAGCGCCTGCAGAAAGAATACTATCAGTCGTTACATACGCAAATGCAGGACATGCGTCACCTGCGGCACGACTATCAAAACGTGCTGCAAACGTTAGATCTCCTGATCGAAGAGGGCGAGGCGGAGAAAGCGCGCGGTTTTGCCGCAGAATGCAGCGCCTCCCTCACCGGAAACGGCACGATCGCGGCCACCGGCAACGATATTCTGGACGCGGTGCTGTACGCCAAGGCGACGGAAGCAAATGGGTTGGGCGTATCCTTTGCGGCGGAGTTGGTTTTGCCGGAGCCGATGCGGATTGCGGACACGGACGTTATGGCGGTGTTTGCCAATCTTCTCGATAACGCCTTGGAGTATACGGCAAAGCTGCCCGATGGCGGGGAGCGACAGGTCGGCGTGACCGGCGCGGTGCGCGCGGGACTTTGGGTGCTGACGTTTGCCAATACCTATCTGGAAGCGGAGCCGCCCATGTTTGAAACGACAAAAACGGATCGCGCCCAACACGGCTATGGCATGAGCATCGTGCGGGGCGTCGTGCAAAAATATAATGGCACCCTGTCGGCGACTGTCGCGGACGGGCGGCTATCCATCACGGTCACATTGAATTCGGCACTGGAAAATTGCAATCGTTAAGGGGAACACAACATTGAACAATCATCGTATGAGGCGTGGCGGCATACTTCTGTTAGCGGTCTTGCTGCTGCTTGCCGGCCCTGTGCCAGCCGCGCTGGCGGGAGGCGAAACGGCGGCGAACTCTCCGTTAAGCGACGCTGCAGTGATCGATCTGGGCACCATCCCGGACGAGACTGATCCGGAGAAAAGCTGCGAGGTGCTGCTCGTCGCCGATATCGCAACGGGCGTTCTGATTCATGAGAAGAATATCGATGTATCCATGCCCGTCAACGGCTGCGCTGTGCAGCTTATGACGGCGCTTGTGGCGCTGGACTATTGCGGCGCGGAGGATGTTGTTACCGTAAAGCTCCGTGAGCTTGCCGGTTTCAGGTCGGATACGGACGCAGTATTTGGTCTTACGGAGAACAGCCGGATATATGTTGTCGATCTGATTGCAAGCATGATCCTGCAAAACGCAGCAGATTCCGCCGCCGTGCTGACAAGCATAGTGCTCGACAAGGCGGGAACGAACGACTTTGGTGCACTAATGGCAGAAAAAGCGCTGCAACTCGGCATGACGGATACCAACTACGCCGCCTGCACAGGCAACGGCGCGGACGAGGTGTTGACCACCGCGCGCGATCAGGGCCGTCTCTATTTGGCGGCGCTGCAAAACGAGACGTTGGGCGCGATACTGCAATCCGGCGTCTATACGGTGCGTTCCAAGCTTGCTTTCTTTACGCCGACGCCAACCGCGACTGCCGCGCCCACGCCGACCGCAACGCTAAAGGCGACTGCTACGCCCGAAGCGACCCCAACGCCCACGCCTACGCCCACGTCTACGCCCACGCCGAAGCCGACAAGGACGCCAAGGCCGGAAAAGACGCCAAAGCCGGAAAAGAGCGCAGAAGCGCCGGCTGATCCCAATGCGGCAATTCCGGCTGAACTGACGAACAGCCTTTCCGTCGTTGTTCCGAACAATCATGATTATGATATCCGGCTCTCCTGCGCGGTCAGCAGCTTTGTCAGTTACGCGCAGAAGAACATCGGCGTATCTTACTGCCGCGCTTCCGATTATCGATCGGATATCGTTGTGCTTTGCTGGAGCCAGGCGAACGCCAAGCGTATCTCCGGCGAAACGCTGGGATATCTATCCGAGATATTCGGCAGGCGCAAGGTCGTGGATCTTATTCCCTATGTGCAGGTTGCGATAAGCGCACTTACCATCGAAAAGAGCGGTCTGTCCGTTACCGGCTGGATGCTTGCGGACGATTACCGGCTGTACGGGCGGCAGATGAACGCCTATGACCCAACTGCGCGCGAGCCGGAAAAGACCGCCACCACCTTCGATCTAGCCAAGCTGTCCGTGCGCTTGCAGCCCAACGCCAACACGATGGTTACAAACGCGGACGGCAGCCGGACGGTGAGCGCGCTGGTGCTCGTCAACAACGAGGTAGCGGGCACGGTGCAGCTCTCTACGGCGCCCAAGACGTCGTCGAGCGCCACGACCACGGAAAATCCGGTGGGCTTCTATACCGATGACGATGTAATGCCCGCGCAGCCGACGCTCATGTCCCAATACGGCTGGATGATCCTCATTGCGGGCGCGGCGTTCTTGGCCATGCTGGCGATCGTTATCGGCGTGCTGATCCGCAACAGAATGGAGCGATAGAACATGACTACCGAGCAAGTTTTCAAGTCCATCTTCCGGCATATCGTGCTGGTGGTGCTCATCCCCGTATTCGCGGTGGGGATCACGGCATTCCTGTGCTGGAACGTGCTGCCAAAGACCTATACGGCGGAGACGTCCCTGTACGTCCTCACGCAGACGAACGAGGATACGCTCAACTACAATGAACTGAACCTCAGTACCCAGCTTGTCAACGACTATCAGGAGCTGGTGGAGAGCAAACGCGTCAAAAACGGCGCGGGAGAGATGCTCGGCATCGATGAAAAGACCATGGAGCAAGAATACGATATCGAGGTCGCTTCGACGTCCAGCACGCGCCTCATTCGGCTTTCCGTCACCGGAAAAAGCCCCGTGGCGACCGCGAACCTTGCCAACGCCCTTGCCTATCAACTCTCGGAATGTATTCGTGACGTGGCCAACGTGGAAAACATCAGCATCATCGACGAGGCCACGCCGCCGGAGCAACCCTCCGGCCCGCGCTCGCTGGCCAATTCAGCGGTGGCGGGCGTAGCGGGGCTGGCGGTATCAATCGTGTTGGCGCTTCTCATCGATCTGACCAACGTGCGGATTCGCTCCCGGGAGGACGTGGAAAGGATTCTCTCCCTTCCCGTACTCGCGCAGATTCCCGTGGATAACGGCAAATAGGAAAGGCGGGCAAAACGTATGGGAAATGATAAGAAAAAGGGAACGTTCAATCCGATGAACATGTCCGCTTTGACGCGGGACGCGTTTCGTACGCTTAGGATGAACATCAGCTTCTCCGGCGGTGAAAAGGATGTAAAAACGCTGGTTGTCACCTCTGCCGTGCCGAACGAGGGTAAAACCTCCGTGTCCATCGCGCTCGGCATCTCCATGGCGGAATCCATGAAGAACACACTCATTATCGAGTGTGACTGCCGCCGCCCGAGCGTGGGCAACCGCCTCAAGCTCCGTCCGGAATACAACTGGATCGATGTGATTTACCGTCAGGCGCAGCTGCAAGAGGCTGTCGTCACGACGAGCTGCCCAAATCTCTACTTCCTCGATGCGGAACCCGGTCTTGTCCACTCAGTCGAGCTGCTTAGCAGCGGCCGTTTCTGGGAGATGGTGGAGACGGCGAAAACACAATTCGATTTCATCATACTGGATACGCCGCCCCTCGGCTCCTTTATCGACGCGGCGGTAGTGTCTGAACGCGCGGACGGGGCTATCCTGGTTGTCAATTCCGGCAGTCGTGAGGTGCACTTGCTCAAGGATACGACGGAGCAGCTGAAAAAGGCGAACGCCCGCATCCTCGGCGTGGTGCTGAACCGCGTCAACGCGCATGGCTCCAGCTACTATCGCTACGGCGACTACTACTATCGTGACCACGGCGAAAAGCTCCGCTACGACAAACACCGCGCACCGCAAAAACCGACGGCGTCACGGCAGCCGAGAGCCGAGGCGGCCTACCGTCCCGGAGCGACCGGCAACGAGCGTGCCGATACAGGCAGAAGACGCACTGAACCGTGACCGATCTCCACTGTCACATCCTATACGGCATTGACGACGGCGCGCGCAGCGCGGAGGAATCCCGCGCCATGCTGGCCGTTGCCGCCAAGAGCGGGATCGACCATATTGTTGCCACACCGCATGTGCGTCGTCTGCCTTTTGACCGCGAGATGGCTGTTGCCCGCAAGCGGGAGCTTTCACCCGCAGCGGAAGCGCTGGGTGTCCGGCTGGATCTGGGCTTTGAGGTGCACTGGAACGTGCTCCTCGCTTTAGACGATGCGGCGCTTTCCGAATATTGCTTTCAAGACGCCGATGTGCTGCTGATGGAGTTCTCCCTCTCCATGGAGGACGCGCCCCAGGGCCATGAGCAGATGATCTACCGCCTACAGCGCAGCGGCTATCAGGTCGTCATCGCGCACCCGGAGCGCTACCCCTTTGTGCAGCGCGACCTGACCTTAGTGGAGCGCTGGCGCGACATGGGCTGCGCGCTGCAGCTCGACGCCATCTGCCTCAAGCAGAACATGGAGCCCGGCAGCAAGCAGGCGGCCCGCAGACTCTTTGACGCGGGGCTGATCGATTACCTTGCCTCCGACGCGCACTGCGTGAAGGATTATGTACTGTTTGACAAGGCTGTGAAGTGGGCGGAGCGGCACGGATGACAAGCATATGGGGATCATCATGTGCCGGATTTTCCACGCATATCGACAGCTGAGAATTACAAGTATATCGACAAGCCCGCGTATGCGACGGTCAAGCGCGGCCTCGATATCCGCCTGTCTATCATCGGTTTAAATTTTATTTCGCCCATTATGTTGGCAACGGCTATCGCCATTAAATGCGAAGATGGCGAATCGGTGATCCATAAAAGGACAGGTATCGGGAAAGACAAAAAAGAGCTTGCCATGTGTAAATTCAGGAGCATGGTTAAAGCTGCGGATTCACTGACCGATATAGGATTCACAAGTGAGCAATGTGCGGCATAATCGCGTTAGAGCGTGTTTCTGAAATCACGCAAGTGCAATTTCACGACCTCGGCCTGCATGTTTTCGTTAAAAAGCCTCGTCTTAACACCACGAAGCTTGCGTTTTTTGCCTCGATCTGCAAACCGATGACGCAAAATTTCATTTTGCAGCCTTTAGAAATACACTTTAGTATGCACGAATCAATTGGTAGGGGAGGACTGCTCTTTGGTTGATTATGCGTATAACCATAGGGTAGGGAATGCGTAGTGGAAGGGAATAGAAAAGACCGCTTGCAGGAGCGGCGAATGGCATATCGCGGCGTCATCATGTATATCAGCAATGTGGCAGTGCTTACAGTGTACATTGGTTTGTACATTCTGTCTGTGCATCACGGGTATCCAGAGGTCGTATTTTTTCGGAATGGATATTATCTGCTGTATGTAATGTATGCGCTGACGTTGGTTTTTTTCAATAAGATTTATCGACCGTTCTGGGTGGGCGAGCAACGAATTCGCGAGATGTGCGCGGCAAACATCCTGGCACTGTCGTTCGTAGACGCGCTAGCATACGGATATCTGTCGCTGATTGCGGTGAAGCTATTACCAGCTTTACCAATGTTTATTTTGTTTGTAGTGCAGGCAGCGGTTGGCACTCTCTACATCGTGAAACGAACCAAAACATTTTATCAGCTTTACCCTCCGGTTTCCGCTCTTTATGTTTACGCCAATGCAGCGGAGCTGGCGGAAATGCAGAAACGATTTCAGTATGAAAAAGCGCGCGTCCAAATCGTGGATCAGATTGAACAAACCGCAGACCCTAAGGAAATATTTCGAAAAATTGACGCAAAGCAGGCTGTGATTACTGGAAGGATATCCATGGCATTGCGCGATCAGATTATGCACTATAGCTATGACGAAAAAAAAGATTTTTATCTATTGGAGACAATTGCAGATGTAAAGACGCACTGTGGAAAAGAGATATCAGTCTATGATATGCAGTTATCCGAAGCAAGGCACATGGTTTTTCCATCGGGCTGCGCATGGCGAAACGTACAATGGATGTAATTTGTTCAGCAGTAGGGCTGCTGGTATTCGGCTTGCCGATACTGGTTTGCGCTTTGATAGTGCACTTACAGGATGGCGGCGATCCGTTTTTTCGACAGGATCGATTAACCAGGGACGGAAAGGTGTTTACACTCGTAAAGCTGCGCAGCATGGTGATGAATGCCGAAAAGGATACCGGTGCTGTGATTTCCTCTGATGGAGACGCTCGGATAACCAAGTTTGGAAAATTCTTGCGTGCAAGTCATATCGATGAATTGCCACAATTCTGGAATGTACTCAAAGGAGATCTATCGATGGTAGGGCCCCGTCCAGAGAGGCCGGAGCTGCATGTTAATATCTGCGCAAACTATCCGTATTTCCGTTATCGGTTGCTGGTCAAGGCGGAGATGACAGGGTATGCGCAGGTATACGGACGCTATGATACGCCGTCGCATCAGAAGCTGCGGATGGACATGCGGTACATAGAGACGGCATCGATTGGAATGGATTTTAAGATACTGCTGTACACGCTTATGAAAGTGTTTGTGAAAGAGTCGAGGATTGAGGAGTCGGCGAAAGTGATTGCAAAGGGTAACAAGGGCGAAGGAAAAGATGTTGCGGCATGAAGGATGTTGCGTAGTTAAACCGTCTTAGATCCTCTTCTTGCCTGAAAGCACCGAAGGGATTGAACCCGGCCAGACGACAGCA
>CAZWUK010000054.1:484-14581 GCA_964636685.1 uncultured Oscillospiraceae bacterium | reverse complement strand
AGAACACAAGGCCCCTAAATCACGAAAGATTTAGAGGTCTTTGTTTTTGTTCCGCAGGCTTTTAGCGGAATTGTCTTCAGATTTTCTCATCCAAACCGTCATCGTACATTGCGTGGCAGGCAAACGCCTCGGCACGGTGTCCCCGGACTGTTCTTGATACTGCTTTGGCAATAATGTGTCTCATCTCCGTGATTTTTCGATACCGCCGTAGATTGGGGCCTCGCTTTTAGCCGCTGCACCGTTCTTTTTGCGCGCTTCCAAATGTTGCCGAGGAGCATTCAAATCCGCGACCGCTTCTGTTATACTAGAACAAAACGGTTTGATAGGAGCTTTAAAGCAGCGTATGTTGATTTCACCTTTTCGGAAGGACAAGTGGTTTGCAGGGATTCAGTTTGCGGCGCTCGCGGCTGTTTTTCTGAGTTTCTATTTCCTATTCGGCGTGCTTATTGCCGGTGACTCAAATTCATATCTGTCCGCATCAGTGCGAGTCAGTCCCTTCTATCCGACATTGATCTCAGGGTTTCGGCTGTTGTTTGGCGACGCCTTCTATTTGAACGCCTTAATCCTCTTTCAAGAGCTGTTGGCCGCCTACGCGATCTGCTCGCTCAGTCAATACCTTGGGCAGCGGCTTGCGCTTCCACGCGGCATCACGGTCATCGTATCCTTGGTGTTTCTGACCGGATATGTGCTGCGCTGTGTTGCGGTCAACAAGGAGGCGTTGTACTGCAACACGGTTTTGACAGAAGGCATTGCCTATCCGCTCTACTTTCTGTTCATGAAATACTTTTTTGCTTCAATACTGGACAAGAAGTTTTCCTATGTCTTTACCATGCTGCTGCTCTGCACGGTATTGAGCTGTACGCGCGGGCAATTGATTTGGACGGTGGTCATTGTCGCTGTCGCCTTTTTCTATGTGCTTTGCGCAAACAGAAGGAATGCCACGCTTCAACGCAAGACGATTTTTTGCAAGGCCGGTGCGGCGCTTGCGGGATATTTTGTAATACTGGCGCTGTTCCCCTCGGTGTTTCATTACCTCAATACGGGCAGCTTTACCGCCACGACAATGGGGAATGAAGCTGTGCTGGGCGCTGTATTGTACAACAGCGACGCGGAGGATACCGCTTTGCTGTCCGATTATCCGGAAGCGCAGCAGCTGCTATCGGACGCCCTGCGGATCAGTGAGGAAAAAGAAAGAACCTACCGTTTTGCAGACGGCAACTTGATCGCGCGCTTCAAGCACTTTGAAAACCAGCTGGACGATATCAAGTACGAGGTGTTTCAATATAGCAATCCCGCGCTGCAAAGCGGCGAGATGGATTTTGAGGACGCGCAGGTTTATGCCGCCACCGTGCTGAAACCGGCTCTGCCCATTTTGCTGCGGGACAATTTCTCTCAATACATCAAAAACTGTGGACTAAACTTCATTGCAGGCATTGTGCGCGGAAATTCCGGCTTCAACCAATGGGGCGTTCTGTTCAGCGCGGCGCTGTATCTGGCAGCGATGTTTTTCTGCCTGCCCGCAATCCGCCGCAGAAGCCAGATGAGCCGGCTGGCGGCGGACGTTCTGTGCTGTGTACTGTTGTGTATGCTGCTCAACGCGCTGTTCTGCTGCTTTGGCATATTTGCGCTGTCACGATATATGTTTTATAACTTCCCCTGCTTCTATATGGCGCTGGGGCTTTGCGCTTTTGCTTTCCTGCGCAGTCTGTTTGCCGCGCAGAAGGCGAAAGGAACAAATTCTGCGGCTGCCAGCGCGGACGGTTCGACCGCGGACGCACCGTCTCTGACTTGATTCCCGGGCGGCGAACGGGTACAATAAAGCAACAGATCATACCGGAGGAAATACAGATATGCAAAAAGCAATCGTTACCGTACTGGGCAACGACCGTACCGGCATCATTGCCGGGGTGACAACAAAGCTGTCTGAAGCAGGAATCAATGTTTTGGATATTACGCAGACCATCATGCAGGACAACATCTTCGTCATGCTCATGCTGGTCGATATTGAAAAAGCAACCGTCAGTTTTCATGAGGTGAAGGAGCTGTTGCAGCTTCTCGGCGAAACGCTGCGCGTCTCCATTCGTATTCAGCGCGAGGAAATATTCGACGCGATGCACAAGATCTGAGGAAAAACGCATGGCAATGATGAATTCTGGAGAGATACTCGAAACCATACGCATGATCGACCGGGAGAATCTCGACATTCGAACGATCACAATGGGCGTTTCCCTTCTGGATTGCGTGAGCGACGACATGGATATTCTTTGCGCCCGCATCTATGACAAGGTCTGCAGCAAGGCTGAGCGCCTTGTCAAAACCGGCGAAGAAATCGAGGAACAGTTCGGCATTCCGATCGTCAACAAGCGCGTTTCTGTGACGCCCATCGCGTTGGTCGCCGGCGGAACCAAGGCAAGCGACTATACGCCCATTGCGCGGGCGCTGGATCGTGCCGCAAAAACGCTGGGCATCAATTTTATCGGCGGCTTCTCTGCGCTCGTGCACAAGGGCGCGACGTCGTCCGACCGGGCGCTGATCGACAGCATCCCGCAGTCGCTGTATGAAACATCATTCGTTTGCTCCAGCGTCAACGTGGGAACAACCAAGGCCGGCATCAACATGGACGCGGTAGCCCGCATGGGAAGGATCGTCAAGCAAACTGCGGATAAGACCGCCGCAAACGATGGGCTGGGCGCGGCAAAGCTTGTGGTATTTTGCAATGCCGTGGAAGACAATCCCTTCATGGCGGGTGCGTTCCACGGCGTTGGTGAACCGGATTGCGTGATTAATGTCGGCGTTTCCGGCCCGGGCGTTGTAAAATGCGCCTTGGAGCATGTGAAAGGCGAACCCTTTGACGTGGTGGCGGAAACCATCAAAAAAACGGCGTTCCGCATCACAAGAATGGGACAGCTGGTAGCAAAGGAAGCGTCGCAGCGCCTGCAGGTTCCGTTTGGCATTGTGGATCTTTCGCTCGCGCCCACACCCGCCGTAGGCGACTCGGTAGCATACATTCTCACAGAGATGGGACTGGATTACGCGGGCGCGCCCGGAACAACGGCGGCGCTGGCGCTGCTCAACGACGCGGTCAAAAAGGGCGGCGTCATGGCGTCCAGCCATGTGGGCGGACTGTCGGGCGCATTTATTCCAGTCAGCGAGGATGCGGGAATGATCGAGGCGGCGGAGGCAGGCATGCTTTCCCTCGAAAAGCTCGAAGCGATGACCTGCGTCTGCTCTGTGGGACTCGATATGATCGCGGTGCCGGGAGATACCAGCGCCGAAACAATCTCCGCCATTATCGCGGATGAAGCGGCCATTGGTATGATTAACGCAAAAACAACCGCCGTGCGCATCATTCCAGCCCCGGGGAAAAAAGTGGGAGACAGCGTAGAGTTTGGCGGACTGTTGGGCAGAGCGCCCGTCATGCGCGTCAATCCCGCCAGTGCGGAAGCGTTTATCCACCGCGGCGGAAGGATTCCCGCCCCGATTCACAGCTTGAAAAACTAAGGAAGCTCTGATTCAATAAGGGATGACGGAATAATCAGTCGCTTAGTCGCCATGCCGAATGAATCACAGCTTTCCTAAATCCCCCGAAACAATGCGTTTCGACAACAGAGCGTCCGGCAAATGATCGCCGGGCGCTCTCAATGTTTGATTTTGGCTGCGACGCGCGATTATGAAATCACGGCAAGCAGCCCGGAGCTGTCCAGCTTTTCATACTTGGAAAGAAACCCATACAGCTTCTTTGCAATCTGTTTCACGCCGCCGACAGTGTTGCTCTCAATGTTGAGCGGCATGAGCGGATCGTGCAGGGACATGCGCAGTAAAAACCAGCCGTCGCCACCGCCCTGCGGGAAGGATATGCGAACGCCCTCATGGTTATCTGGCGCAATTTCCCATTCCGCGGCTTCGGCGTAGGCGAAAAGATCGTCGATAACCTGTGCGCCGTATCCTGCAAAATTATCCGCGCAAAGATTCATGCGAATCTCCGTGCTTTCGACCGGCTCCTCCAGATCGTCGATCAGCGAGAGCAGCGAGCGGCCTTCGCGTTTGAGCTGTGCCATCTTGATGAGCAGCTTTGTCACCATGTACGCACCGTCGTCCAGAAAATAGTTTTCCTTGAGCGCGCCGTGTCCGGAGGTTTCAATGGCAAGCTGACTGTCCTGTCCCAAACCGTTCAGACGAATGGCTTCATTGATGACGTTGCGGTAGCCGCGCTTGAAACGATGATGAACGCCGCCCTTTGCAGCGATAAACTTAGCAAGACCGCTCGAGGTGATGGAATCGGTCACAATGGTCGTGCCAGGATGCTCCTCAAGCAGGATTGCCGACAGCAGCGCGATCATGCGGTTGCGATTGACCTCCGTACCATCCGGCCCCACCGCGCCGGCACGATCGACGTCCGTATCAAATATAATGCCAAGATCGGCGTGATTCCGCGCGACGCAGTCAGCGATAGCGTCCATGGCGTTCTGGTCTTCGGGATTGGGCGCATGGTTGGGAAAATGCCCGTCGGGTTCCAGAAATTGACTGCCGGAGGTATCCGCGCCCAGCGGCAAAAGCACCCGATCGGCAAAGAAGCCGCCAGCGCCGTTGCCTGCGTCTACAACGATATGGAATCCTGCAAGCGGGTGCTCATAATCCTGCGCCGCGACGCGCTCCTTGATAATGCCGCAAAGGTGCGCGGCATATACGCAGAGAAATTCCTCATGCGACAGCGTTCCCCGCTTGGCGGATTCCGGCATATCACCTGCGGCAAGCGCAAGAATCTCCGTAATATCGCTCTTTTCCAAACCGCCCTCGCGGGTGAAAAACTTCACGCCATTGCGATTGAAGGGCAGGTGGCTCGCAGTCAGCATCATCGCGCCGTCAAAGCAGTCGCCCTCCATTACCGTACACATGAACATCGACGGCGTACTGGCAAGGCCGAAGTCCACAAGATCCGCGCCCAAAGAGGTTACGCCGGCGGCGACCGCGTCCCGCAGCATTTCACCGGAAAGGCGCGAATCACGGCCGACGGCGATGCGCAGTTTGTCCTTGCCAAGACGCTTTTTGAGATAGAGCACGAAGGCGGCGCCGATTTTTTCGACGGCTTCCGACGTCAGATTGACAGCTTGTCCCGCAACGCCTTCCATGGCGACGCCACGAATATCGCTGCCATTTTGCAGCTTTTTAAAATCGATCATTTGCACCCCTCTAAATCCAATTTGCTTTTCTATATTTTCGCATCTTACCTTGGGAATGTCAATTGCTCCTCGAGCGCAAGCCGCACGCTTTGACCGACGCTGTCGGATATCGACAGCCCCATCTTGGCTTGAAACCGTCGGATTCCATCGAGCGTCTGCCGGTCAAAGCAGCCGCTGACCGCGCAGGACGCACCGTCAATTTGTCGCAGCGCATCCTGCAGCACCAGTATTTCCGGGCCGATCATGCCGGGGCGCAGGAAAGGCTGCTGCGCACCGGTTTCCACATGAACGCATCGATTTGCGGAAAAAGCGGGCGCAACACGCGTAAAATGCGCAAAGCGCAGCGCTTCCTTGTATAGAACGCAGCGCTCCTCCACGGGCAAATACTTTCCGAGGTCAAAGGCAGCGCCCCGATGATGCGCCGACCACAGCGGATGTACGCCCTCCTCCGCGCGTCGGAAAGCATAATCTACGCGAAAGCGAACGGGGCAGGTATAGGCAAACGCGTCGAGTATCTCGAGAGAGCGCCTATCGGCAAAGACAAGATCGGATCGGCAATAGGCGCAGTAATCCTCCACGGTGAAACGCAGATGCGTGCAAAACGGCATCTGCGCCTCCGGCGGCAGCGTCCGGATCCATATCCGGTCGCCATATGCGTCATAGAGAAAAAAAGTCTTTTCCACGCCGTATAGTATGCTGTTTCAGGCTGCGGCGTGCCCCCTGTTAAATAGCAGCGACAGGACGGCGATGGTGGAGCAAAGACCGGCCAGCATGCGATAATAGAGCGCATATCGTGTGAGAAACGATGCGCCCGTCAGCAATGCGGCAATCAAAAAATATTTTGCCGCGCTGCCCGATACAAACGGCTGCGCCTGTAAACGTCTTTTTCGCTCCTTTCGTTTTTGCAGCGCCGCTTCAATATAATCATGAATTTCAGAGACGTTGACCTCAGCCAGCAGCAACGCAGACGCTTCGAGCGTCTCTGTGCCGTACAGATGCAGCTTGACCGGTGCGGCGCCAGCAAAATCCTGCGCTTCTTTTGTGTATCCCGCGGTGGAAAAAACGGCGATAGCGGACGTCCCGTCGGAAAAGCGCAATATTTGCAGCAGGCTGTTTGCATCTGCCGGCGTAGCGCATTGTATGCCAAAAACGCGCGGTTCTTCCGCCAAGGGCCGTATTCTTTCAAGAAAAGCCTCATGGGGGAGAAGCATCATCCGGCGAAGCAGTATCTCCTGCCGGATGCGTCGATTTTCACGGCGTACAAAAGCATCATAGCGCACGGCATGCACAAGGTGCAACAGCAGCATGCCAATCGATAGTACGATCACGCCAAGAAAAACGGCTTCCCCCGCCGCAAAGCCTTTGACGCGGAAAAACATGACCGCCGCAAGCAGCAGAATGAGTCGCAGCGCGACATAATCCAGCACCCGTGCCAGCGTTCGCTTTCCGCCGGAGCAGCGCTCCGCATAATAATACTTCAGCTGTTTTGCCGTCAACATAACAATCGCCTCCCGCTATAAGGATTGCCGTCCATCCGTTCAATATACACCGGCGGCAGTCCTGCATAGAAGCAAAAGACGAAGGCGGGGAAAATACGTCATCTTCCTATTCAAAAATACTTCATACACCGATTATGCCACCGGAGGCACCTTCTGCAAAGCGGAGCGCCCGGAAGCAAGGAGCGTCAGCAATACGCCGGCAAGCATCAGGAAAAACGCCGCAATCAAACGGGTGCTGCACGCGTCGCCAAACAGAAACAAGCAGAGAATTGCCGAAAAAAACGGAGTAGTGGCCGAGTAGACTCCGGTTCGTACCGCGCCAAGAAAGCGCTGTGCATAAACATAAAGGCGGATGCTCACCCCATATGCGCCGAAGCCGAGCAGCAGCGTCAGCACCGCCGGGACGATTCGCGGCAGCGTTTCTCCCAGGAGCATTGCAACAATGCCGGCGCCAAGTCCCGAAAAAAGTCCCTTCACCATGACAATCTCAACGGAATTGCGGCAGGACAGCATGCGGGTACAGTTGTTTTCCAGCCCCCAGCAAACACAGGCCGCCGGAATAAAGAGCGAGCTTGCGGAAAAGGAGAACGCCGCGCCGCTCTCAGCACCGTCAAGCGAAAGCAATATACTCGCACCGGTAATGAGAAGAATGCCGAGCCAGAGCCGCCCGCTGATCGGCTCATGAAATAGGACAAGCGCGATCAGCGCCGTCGAGACAAGTTCGAAGTTGTTAAGCAATGCCGCGCTCGCGGCGCCGGACGCCTGAAGCCCATAAAAGAAGAACAGCGGCGCGGCAATATCCAGTATAATCATGAAAAGAACATAACGGAAATCGCTCCTTTGAAGATCGCTTTGTACATCCGCGCGTCCCGTAAGCTTTTGCGCACCGTACCAGATCCCCATGCCGATTCCTGCGCCGAGATAAAGAAGCGATGCCAGCATCCCTGCGGAAACCTCTGTCAAAAGCAGCTTGGAAAGCGGTGTGCTCAGGGCGTAGAGCAGCGCGGACAAAACGGCTGCGCCAATTGAGCCGAATGCGGACTGCTTCATCGAATTAGCCTGTCGATGGCGTTTTCCAGATCGGCAAGCACGCTTTTGTCGCCGGTGTCCAGCGCATCGATCACGCAATGATTCAGATGGTCTTTCAAAATCACTTTTCCGGTACTGTTCACAGCGCTTTTTACCGCAGCGATCTGTATGAGGACTTCGCTGCAATCCCGGTTTTCTTCCACCATCTTCTTGATGGCTTCCAAATGGCCGATGATCCGATTCAGGCGGTGAATGACCGCCTGCGTACTGGTATGTTTGTGTTCCATATATCCCTCTGTATCCCCCCACGGGGGATATGGAGATTCTACCATGATCCGATGCAAACCGCAAGCGACGGATGTATCGTTGCAACATGTATTGCAAGTGAAAAAAATGCTGGTAGAATAAGATCAAAGAGACAGGAGGTAGAAGCATGAATGAAACATTGCGCGTGCTCAAGCAGCGTCGGAGTATACGAAGCTATCGGGCGGAACAGATCAGCGATGACCAGCTGAACGAGATTTTGGAAGCGGGTACCTTCGCGCCTTCTGGCCACGGCGGCCAGTCCGCGGTCATGGTAGTGGCGCAAAACCCCGAGACTGTACATGAGATTTCCGATCTGATTGCCGCCGCAAAGGGCAAACCCGGAAAGGATGCGTTTTATGGCGCGCCAACAGTCGTGGTGGTCTTGGCAGACACGCAAAGCACGACCTGCGTGGAGGATGGCAGTCTGGTGATGGGCAATCTGATGAACGCGGCGTTTTCCGTGGGTGTGGATTCCTGTTGGATCAATCAGGCACGGCAGGCGTTTCAAACTCCCACCGGAAAATCGCTGCTGAAAAAATGGGGGCTGTCCGAATCGTATCAGGGCGTTGGCTGCTGCATTCTTGGCTATCGCGCCGAAACGCTCCCGGAACCGAAAGCACGGAAGGGAAACTATATCGTCAGAATCTAATTCGGCGTCTCCGAGGTGTTCCGCCATCCTCGCGACCTGTTGTTTGCGCTAAAAATGCCTGCCGTTTGCGCCAAAGACGCTTCTGCAAATCCAAGCTTGCTATAATATGTTCGTCAGGTGGAGGATGCTGCAAGCGGTTGCGGGCGTTCGATGCGGTGGGGGACAGGCGCAAGGGTATCCAGTTGCGTTTGCACAGCGACAACGGCACGATCCGTATTTGCAGAAGCTCTCTGATGTTTGCCGGTGCGGTGCAATTCCGCAGCACGTTGATGGCAGTAGAATAATCAACGCCCTTACTTGTATGTGAAGACGGAAAGCCGGGACTGTATCTGACAGCCCCGGCTTTCTGTCGCATCTTTAAAAGGCCGCAAGCTCCGCTCCCCCGTAGACCCAAAGCTCTTTGGCGGCTCTGCATCATAACCGCGCATAGTCAAAGCGCCTGCCGTTTCCAAGCCGGAAGCGGCAGGCGCTCTTTTTACGTCCGTGTGCTATTGTCCGAATATGACAAGCAAAATTGTCATAACCGTACCGAGCAGCATGATCCCCGCAAGCAGCAGAGCCATGAATCGGGTCTTTTTCTTCATCGGTCAGCCCCTCAGCCGGCGTTTTCCGCCGAGTCGGCGTTGCCGTCCGCAGGCTCCGCCGTCTGTTCCGCGGTCGCCTCGGGAGAAGCGGTAATCTGCGCGAGCGCAGCCTTGCCGATCGAGCGATAGTTCTCCGGGTAGCGGGCAACGACGCTCTCGTCTGCCATCCACGTATCCACCAGAGAATTGTAGTACTCCGTCTGGAGGAGGTTGGTCGCGTAGGCTACGTAGTTCGTCTCCACCTCTTCATAGGGAATCACATGCGCTTCCTCTGTGGAAACGCGCTTGATGATATGATAGCCGAACTCCGATTTCACAACGGCAGACACGTCGCCATCCTTTTCCAGCGCAAGCGCCGCATTGAGGAATTCTTCCGCAAAGTTCGCGCCTTCGCCGACCAGATAGCCCGCAGCGTAGGTTTCATTCGTCATCCCGGGATCGGTATTATACTCTTTCAGGAGCGTTTCAAAATCCTCGCCGGCGTTGATCTTCTCCAGCACGGCGTCCGCAGTTGCCTCGTCGGCCACCAGAATCTGGCGGACACGGAAGAGTCCTGCCGGAATATAGAGCGGCATTGCGGTGTAACCGTAGGTATAGTAGGTTTCATACGTGAAGTAGGAAGCCGGCGTTGCGTCAAACAGCGACTGCTGCGCGGCAAGATCCTCCTCATACCGGGCTTTGATATCCTCGTCCGTGATCTCATAGGCGGCAAGCAGCTGCTCCTTATGCTTGGAAGTCAGCGTACTGTTCTCCGCAGACTCGATATAGGACTGCTTTACCTTTGAAACCGTGCTGTTGTTCTCGGCAAGCGATTTACTCAGCAGGCTGTTGGCATATGCCTTGACGTCGCTGGCACCGGCATTCTTTGCCGCATCCAGATAGTCCTGATAAAAGCTGTCGTAGTTCTCCTGTCCCTTTTTCTTTGCGTCCGCTTTTTCCTCGTCGGTCAGCGTAATGCCGGCCTGCTTTGCTTGATAGACCGCGATCTCTTCACGAATCATCTGATCCAGCAGATAATCCTGATAGGATTCAACGCCCTCCTCGGTCGTCAGGGAATACCCATAATAAGAAGCATATGAAGAATAGTTTGCATAGGCATTCTCCAGCTGCCGTGTTGTAATTTCCACCTCGCCGACCTTTGCCGCAAGCGTCGTCTTACCACAGCCGCACAGCGCCATCGCAAGGCAAAGCACAATCATCAATAAACTGCTGATCCGGATTTTCCGTTTCATAAATCGTTCTTCCTCTCCGCGTTTTGTAAACGAAAGCATTATACTTTGAACGCCGTCCAATGTCAATCAATGTGCCCGAATGTACGGCGCAGGTCACAGATTGTCACACCAGTCTCAAATATGCGCTCATACCGCCGGTGTGTCCGCGATCGCCCCGATGGGAAAACAGCCTGTCGTCCTCCACCGTGCACAGCCGCATCAGCGAACTATGCTCCGGCAGAATCCCGCTCTCCAGAAACTGCTTTGCGGCAACCTTCCAAAGATCGATATAGGCTTTTTCCGGCGCGCCTTCCTGACGAATGTCAATGTCGGCAAACGCGCTGCAAAACGCGTCCGCCACATCGGCGCCAACCTCAAAGTGCGTCGCGCAAATGGAAGGGCCCAGCCCCGCCAGAATGTTTTCCGGACGCGCGCCGTAATGTCGCTGCATCTTTTGCACCACTTGGCAGCCGATCCTGCCGAGCGCCCCCCGCCAGCCCGCATGGCAAAGTCCGATGCTGCGGCTGACAGGATCGTAAAAATAGAACGCCATGCAGTCGGCATGCCCTGTCACCAGCGTTACGCGGGGATCGTTCGTTACCAGCCCGTCGCACCAAGGCAAAGGCGCCTTTGTATAGCCCTTGCCGCAATCGGACGCATCGACGGCAAGCACCGTCGTTCCGTGCTCGTAATTGTCCATGACCATGGACGATTCCGGTATTCCCGCGGCGCTGCAAAACCTGCGGTAATTCTCCATCACGTTCTCCCGATCCTCGGGGCGCGTAAAGCTCAGGTTCAGCGAAGAAAAGCATCCTTGGCTGACGCCGCCGGTTCTTGCGGAAAAGCCATGGTCGATTCCGGGCTGCTTTTCAAATTCCGGCAGCGTAAAAATGCCGACGTCGCCGATTGCGCGGTAATGATACCCGGTTTTCAGGGATCGATAGATCTGTTCAAACGCGGACTTGTCCATTATTTCTCCTGTTTTTCATCCAGCAGGCGCTGCAATTCCGCCAGAAATGTCTGCGTATCCTTAAACTCACGGTATACGGAAGCAAACCGGACGTACGCGACCTCGTCCACCTGCTTGAGATTTTTCATGACGATCTCGCCGATATCCGCGGAGCTGATCTCCGAAGCCAGCGTGTTGAACACTTCCCTGCTGATATCCTCCACCAGCTTTTCCTGCTGCAGCGCGGAGACAGGTCGCTTTTCACAAGCCTTTCGAATGCCGGAGCGGATCTTGTCGCTGTCAAACGGTTCGCGCCGTCCGTCCCGCTTGACGACCATGATGGGGTTGTCCTCAATTTTTTCGTAGGTCGTAAACCGCTTCCCGCAGTTCATGCACTCCCGGCGTCTGCGAATCGCGCTGCCGTCCTCCGTGGGTCGACTGTCAATGACCTTGCTTTCCAAGCTGGAACAATATCTGCACTTCATTTTCCTGCCCCCATCTACAACATATAATATGTTAATATATCACATGGAGCGGTACTTTTCCACCGTCAAAGCGGAATATCCACCAAAATGACATCTTCCCCGAACTTCTTGATTTTGCAAAACGGAATGACCAGCTCGTCGCAGTTTTTGATGAGTCCAAACAAACGCGCCTCGCCCGGAACGACGATTGCCAGCACCGTACCGCTGCAAACGTCCAGTTCCAGATCGCAGGTCGTACCAAGGCGCGCCCCGTCGCAAACATTGATTACCTCTTTGCGCCGAAGCTCAGAGAATGTCGTTTTCTCAAACATCTTGTCGTTCCCCCCGATACACTATACTCAGAAACGCCGAAAGAAATGCCGGATTCCGGCAATATTTTTCCGTGCGCTCAAAAATCCGCTTTGCCGCAGCAAAAGCTTTGGGCAAAAGAAAAGAGACCCGAACAAATCGGATCTCTTGATAAGTATGAATGAATCAATACTTACGCTTTCTGGCAGCCTCCGCCTTTTTCTTGCGCTTTACACTGGGTTTTTCATAATGCTCACGCCGACGGACTTCCGCCAATACGCCGGAACGGGCGCATTTGCGCTTAAATCTTTTCAGGGCGCTTTCCAGGGATTCGTTTTCGCCAACACGAATTTCCATTTCTTTCCCCCCCTTCTTGTGCAATCCTTCCTAACAAGAAGACGCTAGGTGACATTATAAACAAACGCGCCTTTAAAGTCAATAATAAATTCAACTACAAATGCCGCAAAGTGAAACGTCTGTATCGATTCAGCCATTATTTTTGTAAAGTATCACTTTTTCGAAAGAAATCCTGCATTTTACAGCACACTTTGGTTTTCCCTCTTTCAAATTTCAAAATTCCGTGTTACTATTGTTACGATGTCGTGGACAAACTGCGGCAAAATTACTAGGAGGAATCAAAATGAAAAAGACAGTAGCAATTCTTTTGGTCTTGGTCATGGCACTTGGTCTCATCGCAGGCTGCGCAAAGACTGCCGCTGAAACCTATGAAATCGCCCTTGTTACCGACGTTGGCAACATCGACGACAAGTCCTTCAACCAGGGTGCTTGGGAAGGCGTAAAAGCTTACGCCGAAGCCAACAGCAAAACCTACAACTATTATCGTCCTTCCGAGGACAGCGACGATGCGCGTATTGAGACCATCAAGACCGCCATCGAAAAGGGCGCCAAGGTCGTGGTTTGCCCGGGTTACATGTTTGCAGCTTCCGTCACCAGCGTTCAGGAACAGTATCCCGACGTGATGTTCCTCGCGCTTGACGTCAGCCTCGGCGACATGACCCCTGCCGCCAACACCGCGCTCGTTACCTATCAGGAAGAGCAGGCCGGTTACCTCGCGGGCTATGCCGCAGTTACCGACGGTTACACCAAGCTGGGCTTCCTGGGCGGCATGGCCGTTCCGGCAGTCGTTCGCTTTGGTTACGGCTTTGTGCAGGGCGCAAATGACGCAGCTAAGGTCATGGACAAGGTTGGCGACGTTTCCATCAAGTATTGGTACGGCAACTCCTTCGCGCCTTCCGATGACATCAAGACCAAGATGTCCGGCTGGTACACCGAAGGCACCGAAGTCGTCTTTGCTTGCGGCGGCGGCATCTATCTGTCCGCAGTTGCAGCAGCGGAAGAAGCCGGTGCAAAGGTCATCGGCGTTGACTCCGATCAGGGCGGCGAGTCCGAGCTGATCATCTCCTCCGCCATGAAGGCGCTGAGCCCGTCCGTCCAGATCGCGCTGGCCGACATGTACGCCAACAGCGGCAAGTGGTCCGCCACCTATGCCGGCACCGAGACCAAACTCGGCGCAGCAGATGATTGCGTTGGTCTGCCGACCGCAGCGGAATCCTGGAGATTCTCCACCTACACCGTAGACCAGTACAACGAGCTCTTCGCCCAGGTGAAAGCCGGTACGGTCGCAATCTCCAACGACATTGAGAACGCCCCCACCGTTGACATCGCCGTCGACTATCAGGGCTAATTCCCCCTCTGACAATTCAGATACCAAACGGGGCTGGGCGGCATAGCCCGGCCTCGTTTTTTCATTCGATTCATCGATCAACTAGCGAAGGGAATCATCTTATGAGCGAATATGTCATTGAAATGCTAAACATCACCAAAGAATTCCCGGGCATCAAGGCCAACGATAACATCACGCTTCAGCTTAAAAAAGGCGAAGTCCATGCGTTGCTT
>CAZWUK010000054.1:0-474 GCA_964636685.1 uncultured Oscillospiraceae bacterium | reverse complement strand
GAAAATCCACCTTGATGAGCGTTTTATTCGGTTTGTACCAGCCCGAGGAGGGCATCATCAAAAAAAATGGCGAGGTCGTCAAGATCAACGATCCCAACGACGCCAACGCACTGCACATCGGCATGGTGCACCAGCATTTTAAGCTGGTGGAAATTTTTTCTGTTCTGGACAACATCATTCTCGGCGTTGAGCCAAACAAACTTGGCTTTTTGGAAAAGAAGGAAGCCAGAAAACGCGTCGTCGAGCTGTCTGAAAAATACGGTCTGGCAGTCGATCCGGACGCATTGATTGAGGATATTTCCGTCGGCATGCAGCAGCGTGTCGAGATTCTTAAAATGCTCTACCGTGACAATGAAATCCTGATCTTTGACGAGCCAACTGCGGTATTGACGCCGCAGGAAATCGATGAGCTGATGGAAATCATGCGCGGTTTTACCAAAGAGGGCAAGTCCATTCTCTTTATTACCCACAAGC
>CAZWUK010000053.1:0-14950 GCA_964636685.1 uncultured Oscillospiraceae bacterium | reverse complement strand
TTTTGAAGCGAGGCAAGCACATCGTCAAAATAGCGCACCTGCGAATAATATTCGCCCGAAAAGTCGGCGCTCTCACACCGCACCACCGCGCCGGGGTACAGCTCAGCCGCTTCCTTAAACCACGCGTCAACGGTCTCGCTGTTGGACTGCGCGGCTATCCGCTCCGTGGAATACGATATGTCCGAGTGAATAGTGATTTCGGTTGCGTCCAGTATCGTGGGGCATATGAGTATCGTGGAATTCTCCTTCTCATACGGGAAAAGGTCGTAATTCTTTTCGCCCTCCTCCAAGAAACTTTCGTATATCGAAGGGGCGAACCAGCGCTTGATGGCGTATTGCTCCGGCAGCGTGACCGCCATGCCGCACCAGTTGCAGCAGGCAGCCCAGCATCAGGATAGCAGGAATTCGATTCGTTTTCGTTATCGTGTCTATGGTAATGGATTTGCAGGATAGAGAGAATACCAATCTTCCGCTATTGGAGCAGCAGCTAAACAAGGTCAATGCCAGTATTCAGAATATGCTCAATGCCATACAGCAAGGCGTTCTCACAAAATCTACGAAAAGCCGTTTGGAGGAATTAGAGGCGGCAAAAGACGATATTGAAGCGCGAATCGACATTGAAAAGCTGACAAAGCCCAAGCTCAGCGCTGACTTCGTGACCTTTTGGCTGTACCGCTTCCGCAAACTGGATGTGCGGCTGCAAAGTCACCGCAAGATGCTGATTGATACTTTCGTGAACGCAATCTATCTCTTTGACGACCATGTGGTTATCGGCTTCAACTATAAGGACGGCACAAAGACAATCACGTTTGGCGAGGTAAACAAGGCGCTTGGCGCTTCCATTGCGGGTTCGGATTTCAAATGCTCTGCCGCACCAAAGAAAACCACCGAGAAATCGGCGGTTTTCTGCATTTTACACCCAAATAATTGACGCACCTCTAAGCTGTGGGCTTCCAATAACTTAGGTTGCCGTCCGGTGTAGGGCTGGCGTTAAGATCGCAGCCGATTCGTATATCAGTTTTGTTCTTGTATGTTACAGTAATGGCCTGCTCATCAAGAATGTGTCATTGTATTGCAGGCGCCGCAATATGAAAAAAACAGTTGATTGCTTCCAAAACGCTTATCAGCTACGTCCATGCCGAAAATGGAATATCAACCGTCTTAGCTTTCTTGCGAATTCTTTTCGCCTCCATCGACGGGTGGCTCAGTGTGGAAGTGACGATACACGGCCTCGGCTGCCGGACGCGTTATGCCTTCTACAGCGCAGAGCTGTTCAATCGTGGCGGCTCTGATGGCGTCCAGCGTCGTGAAATTGTCAAATAGCGCACGTTTTCTTCGATCCCCGATACCGTCAATTTCATCAAGTATCGAAAACAACGCGTTCTTTTGTCGCAGGCTGCGATGATACGTGATCGCAAAGCGATGCGCTTCGTCACGGATTCGTTCCAATAAGTGCAGCGGGGCAGAGTTTCTTGGCAACAGAATCGGTTCTGCGCGACCCGGTTGATAAATAACTTCACGAGTTTCTGCAAGACCGATTGTTGGGATATGCTCGATGGAAAGCTCTTTCAGTACTTCCAAGGCTGCGTTTAACTGCGTCTGACCGCCGTCAACGATGAGAAGATCCGGCAGTTCGGAAAATGCGGGATCGCCGTCCAGCGCTCTTTGGAATCGTCTTGTCAATGTTTCGCGCATAGCAAGAACATCGTCTCCGTTGACGTCAGATTGTACGCGAAATCGCCGATAGGCTTTTTTGTCAGGCTGCCCGTCTGTAAACACGACCATGGAGGAAACGGTATCTCGACCTTGAATATGGGAATTATCAAAGCATTCCATCCGCATCGGAAGCGTTTCTAATTCTAATATTCCTGCAAGCTGCGCCAACGCGCCCTCGCCGCGCTCCCAAGCGCGCTTTTGCAGGGTTGTGTCTTTATCCAGCGCGTCCACGCAGTTGCGATAAGCAAGCTGGACAAGCTTGACTTTTTCACCCCGAAGAGGCCGGTGCAGATAGATATTCCGGCCGGCAAGAGCGGATAGCCACTTGCCGATATCCTCATTGTCCGTTATATCCTGATAGGTTAGTATTTCCGGAACAATATTCACGGCATCCATATAGTATTGCTTTAAAAACGCTGCCAAAATATCGCCGTCGTCTTCTTCGCCGACAGCGTCCATTCTAAATTTTTCGGTGCCAATCACTTTGCCATCTCGAACAAAGAGGGCAAAAACAAGAACGGCGTCTTCCAATCGACCAAGCGCAAAGACGTCAATACTTATGCGGCTTGTAGCAATCACGGCCTGTTTTTCCCCAAAGCCTTCAATAGCGCGAATTCTATCTCTTAATAGGGCGGCTTTCTCAAATTCCATCGCATCAGAGGCCAAATCCATCTGTTGCGCCAGTTTCTTGACTACAGTGTCTGTATGTCCGGAAAGAAAAGAACAAACTTCTTCCAGCATCCCGTGATACGCTTCTCGCGAAACATTTCCTGAACAGGGCGCACAGCATTTTCCAATGTGGTACATCAAGCACGGACGCTCATTTCTGGCGATCGCCTTTTTGAGGTCTTTTTTGCAATGACGGATAGGATAGTTTTCGCGTACGACAGAAATACCGTCGCGTAACGAGACGGCGGATAAAAAGGGACCAAGATACCGCGCACCATCCTTTCCGATGCGCCGTACAACTTCAACACGTGGGAAATCCTGACGCATATCAATGCGAACATAGGGAAAATGCTTGTCGTCCTTGAGCAGAATATTGTATTTTGGCTTGAACTGCTTAATCAGATTGCATTCCAGCGAGAGAGCCTCAGTTTCATTGGCGGTACGCAGAATGTCAAAATCGGCAATGTGGCTTACCATGGCCGTTACCTTGGAGGTATGCGACTTGTTGCTCTGAAAATATTGCCGTACGCGGTTTTTTAAGGAAATTGCTTTACCGACGTAGATCACAGTTCCCGTGCTGTCGTACATTTTATACACGCCGGGAGCGGAGGGGAGGAGCTTAAGCTTTTCTTCAATGATCTCATTCATTTTCTATCTACCAATAACCTTATGGTCGATGGACAGTATGTGATTGTCGCATAGCATTTCATAAAGCAATGGGAGCGGCATACCGATTACATTGAAGTAATTTCCTTCAATGTGTGTGACGAAAACGCCGCCGGGACCTTGCACGCCATAGGCGCCTGCTTTATCCAATGGCTCTCCGGTGGATACATACCAATCTATTTCGTCATCCGACATTGCAGCAAAAGTGACGTCCGTCGTACAACAGCGGACATCTTTTCGGACGCCTGTTACCAGAGCCACACCCGTATATACGGTATGGCGGCGTCCCTGCATGCGTTTCAGGTAAGCCTTGGCATTTTCGGGTGTATGCGGCTTGCCAAGCACTGCACCGTCAAGATCTACGACCGTGTCGGCACCGATAACGCAGTCGCAGGGATGCGCTGCGGCAACGGCAGCGGCCTTCTGTAGCGCTAGGGTCTTAACAAGCTCGGCCGTAGACACGCCTCTTGGAGCAATTTCTTCTACTTGGCTGTCAATTACTTCAAATGGAATCCCCATGAGCGTCAGCAATTCGCGTCTGCGCGGCGAAGTTGAGGCGAGTATAATTTTCATATGGACTCCATTCTCAGACAAACGGGACAATGGTCGCTGCCCAATACATCGCTCATGATCTCGCTATCCGTTACAAACGCATCGATGCGGTCAGAAACCAGAAAATAATCGATTCGCCATCCGGCGTTTCTGGAACGCGAGCCATAGCGGTAGCTCCACCAGGAATAGGCGCCGGCAGTATCCGGGTAGCGCTTCCGAAATGTATCTGTAAATCCGGAGGAAAGGAGCGCCGTCATCTTTGCACGTTCCTCGTCCGAAAAACCGGCGGAGCCACGGTTTGGGCCGGGATTTTTCAAATCGATTTCTTGGTGTGCTACATTGAAATCACCGCATATAATCACAGGCTTTTTTGCATCAAGCGAAACGAGATATCTACAAAAAGCATCTTCCCATAGCATTCGAAAACCCAAGCGCTTCAGCCCATCCTGCGCATTGGGTGTATAAACTGTCACGAAATAAAAATTGGGGTACTCTAATGTAATAGCGCGCCCCTCTGCATCATGTGCCGGTGAGCCAATGCCAAATGTTACCGCGAGCGGCAACTCCTTTGTGAAAATTGCTGTTCCGGAATAACCTTTCTTCTCAGCGCTATTCCAGTATTTGTAATAACCGGGCAATGGCACTTCGGCTTGTCCCTGCTGCATCTTTGTTTCTTGCAACGCAATAATATCCGGCTGTTCAGTTTCGACAAATGCCGTAAACCCTTTTTCCATGCAGGCTCGTAACCCGTTCACATTCCAACTTATATATTTCATAATTATATTATACCATTGACAATCAAATGCTTCAATCCTATAATAAAGCAATTAAGTGTATCATATGAGACATTAACAGGAGGTAAGCATGGCGCGTTCTTATAACCCACAGAACTATGTGGCGCAAGCGTCAAAGACATTCCTGTTTTCGCGCATCTCGGAAGAAGAAGTCGAGCGCCTGCTGCATACGATGGGAATTTATGTTGCCCATTACAAAAGGGGCGACCTTATTACAACACCGGAGAGCTTCTCACATTGTTTGGGCATTGTGCTGCAAGGAAGCGCCGCCATAACAAAGGGAGACGGAACATCCCCTGTGCTTATGAGCATCCTGCAAGAATCGGATATGTTTGGCGCAGCCTCCCTGTTTTGCGACCGTACGTCATATGTCAGCTGCATCACTGCGCGGGAAAGCACATGGATTATGCTGTTCCCGGAGGCTTCCGTTCGTGAAATACTGCGCACGAACGCGGATGTCGCGGAAAATTATCTGCGATATCTTACACAAAGGATTCGATTTCTGAGTGATAGAATCGACGCTTTTGTACGTCCAAGCACGGAGGAGCGACTCTATCTGTTCCTGTCAAACAATGCGCAGGGGGGGATTTTTCGTGAAGGTTACGCCATGAAGACGCTTGCCGAAGCGCTGTGTGTCAGTCGTGCGACCCTATACCGCACGCTCAACGCATTGGAGAATACCGGAAGAATAGCACGTGACGGTAAAAATATTGTAATATACAAGGAGGATGAATAAATGAAACGTAAACTGTCTTTATTGCTCGTATTGCTGCTGGCGGTCAGCCTTGTTGCATGCAAGGCGCCGGAATCAATACAGGAAACCACCATGCCTGAGGTTACGGAGGAACCGCTTGCAACTGGCGCGCCCAAGACGACGGACGAACCTGCCGCAGTTACGGAAGTTATGAAGGTTGCGGCATTGAAGGGGCCAACCGGCATGGGACTTGCGTATCTTATACAGGATCATGCGGATCAATTTCAGGTTGAAATTTTCGACGCGCCGGATGCGATTACGGGAAAATTTATCAGCGGGGAAATTGATATTGCAGCAGTACCGATCAATCTTGCATCCGTTTTATACAATAAGTTGAAAGGCGATGTGACAATGCTGGCGGTAAATACGCTGGGCGTTCTCTATGTTGTCGAAAACGGTGAGACAATCCAGTCGATACACGATCTTTCAGGAAAGACAGTCTTTGCTTCCGGACAGGGGAGCACGCCGGAGTACATCCTGAATTACTTGTTGGAGAAAAACAATCTAACGGATTCCGTTACTGTGGAATACGTTGGAGAACATGCCGCTTTGGCGCAAATGGTAGCTTCCGGCGAGGCGTCTATTGCAGTTCTTCCAGAACCGAATGTATCCAGCGTACTGGCAAAGAATGAAAATGCGCGAATTGCGCTGGATCTTACCAAGGAATGGGACAACGTGACGGAAACCACGCTCGTACAAGGCTGCTACATTGTAAAAACCTCCAGCTTTGCAGAGAATCCAAACAAATATGATGCGTTCTTAAGCGCATGCGCTGATTCTGCAAAGCGCGTGAATTCTGACCCGAATGCAGCGGCGTTAATTGCGGCAAACGGCATTGTTCCTTCAGAAACAATTGCAGCAAAAGCGATTCCGAACTGCAATATTGTATGCTTAACCGGAGAAGAGATGAAGAGAGCCGCCCTTGGCATGCTGCAAGTGCTTTATAACGCAAACCCCGCATCCGTGGGAGGAACGCTTCCAGCCGACGACATGTTTGGATATGGCGCTTAATAAGTCTATAAAGGCAATTGCCATCGGTGCAATTTATTTTACGGTTTGGGAAATAGCAGCGCTGTTGATTGACAGCCCGCTGCTATTTCCTGATCCAATCAAAACATTCGCACGGCTTTTCACTCTCGTTTTGGAAAAAAGCGCTTGGAGCACTGCGTTTTTGACGATGCTTCGCGTTTTGGCAGGATATGCAGGCGGGGTGATTTTGGGCGTTTGCATGGCGATGCTGACCGCGAAAATGCCGCTGCTTTCTCAACTGCTGTCGCCTTTGCGCGGCGTAATCAAAGCGACGCCTGTAACGTCGTTTATACTGCTTGCGCTACTGTGGCTTACGTCAACGCTCGTTCCGGTTTTTATCGCGCTCTTGATGGTTTTGCCCATCGTTTGGGCAAACGTGGATCAGGCAATTCGTGATGTTGATTCGGAACTTCTTGAGATGGGAAAAGCTTTTCGCTTTTCGCATTGGAAAACGGTAAAGAATATCTACATACCAGCTGTACTGCCGCAGTTTTTGGCTGCATGCACAACATCGCTTGGCTTTGCATGGAAGTCCGGCGTTGCAGCAGAGATTATTGCGCTTCCGAAACTGTCAGTCGGCTATCAGCTTTACCAATCAAAGCTCACGCTGGAAACGGTTGATTTGTTTGCATGGACGCTTCTGGTCATTCTATTGTCTATGGCGTTGGAAAAAGTCGTATCATCGCTACTTCGGAGGATACGACATGATTAGTATTGATCGAGTTTCCCTTTCCTTTGGCGATAAGCGCGTGCTGCAGGATTTCACAATGCAGCTTCCGGACAGCGGCGTTGTAATAATCCATGGACCTTCTGGACGCGGAAAGACGTCGCTTGTTCGAATTTTATCCGGTTTGTTACAACCAGACTCCGGTAGCGTGAAAGGACTGGAGAACCGCAAAATCGGCATGGTTTTTCAGGAGGATCGGCTATTGCCGTGGAAAACGGCGCTGGAAAATATTATGCTTGTCGGATGTGACCAGAGGCGCGCAAGGGATTTACTACAAGCAATGCAGCTTTCAGATGACGCCGATCGGTATCCGAAGGAGCTGTCTGGTGGTATGAAACGCCGCGTAGCCATTGCCAGAGCACTCGCTTATACAGACGACGTTTTATTCTTAGACGAGCCGTTCAGCGGGCTCGACCCTGAAGTGAAGCAGCGAACGGCAAGTCTGATTTTGAACGGCGCCAGATTGGTGATTGTAATAACGCATGACGAAGCGGAGGCGTCCTTGCTCTCTGATACGCCGATTATAATTCGGTTATAAGTATATGAATTTTCCCGTAAATATTGAGTATTCCATGAAAAGATGGTATACTCTTTTTTTAATATAGGAGAGGTATGGATATGAAAGTAACATTTCGTGACAAACGTTTCCCCTCAACTGGCGGTCTTACGGATTGCCGTTATTGTCTGTGGATTCCCGAAGAACCGCGCATTGCGCTCCAACTCACGCACGGGATGGCGGAACACATCGATCGCTATGATGATTTTGCAAAATTTCTCGCTGAAAACGGAGTGCTCGTTTATGGCATGGATCTTGTAGGTCACGGCAAGAGCATTTCCGCTGGCGCTCCGCAGGGATACTTCGGCGAAAAAAACGGTTGGGATATCCTGATCGGCGACATGCACAAGCTGTACGATATTGTTCACGCAGATTATCCGTCGCTCCCCTTTGTATTGATGGGACATTCTATGGGATCATTTCTTGCGCGTACTTATGCCGGAAGAGAAGACGCAAATTTTGACGCATATATTTTTTCCGGTACCGCGGGAGCAAATCCGGCGCTGGCGATTGGAAAATTCATTGCAAAACGCGAAATACGAAAGACCGGAGGCAAACTTCCGAGCGCGTTGTTGTTTAAACTGAGTTTTGGCGCATATAATAACGCATTTCGACCGAACCGGACAGAAAACGACTGGCTGTCCAGAGATGAAGCGCAAGTTGATCGTTATTGCGCAGATCCCTTGTGCGGCTTTCAATTTACTTCGTCCGCAATGTTGGAAGTGTTCAACGGCATTGGGGAAGTAACGGGTCGAAAATGGGCGCAGCGTGTTCCGAATAAGCCGATTTTCGTTTTTTCTGGGTCGATGGATCCTGTTGGCGGCAATGGAAAGGGCGTAAAGCAAGTCGTCGGGTGGCTGCAAAGCGCCGGACATGCAGTTGAATGGAAGCTGTATCAAAACGGTCGGCATGAAATGCTAAACGAAACGAACCGCGACGAAGTCTTTCGTGATGTGCAGCTATTCCTTGAAACCGTTGCGGCAGGGGGAGAATATGTGAAATGAGCGTTCTTGTTTATCGAGACAAGGCAACGGCTTGCGCGGCTGTGGCCACAGTCGTTGCCGCACATATTATAGAAAAACCATCTTCGGTACTTGGCTTTGATTATTCGGATGATTTGCTTTTGATTTATCGCGCGTTAGCCCGCATGACCGCAGACGGATTGATGGACTGGGGTGAGGTGCGTGCTTTTGGCTTGTCCGAATATGTTCGCGCGGATGCTGAAAGCTCCATTCAGAAGATGATGGCTTCAGCAATCTATGATCGCGCGGGAATTCGTCGGGAGAATCGGCGCCATCCAGATGGGAATGGTACGGATTGGAGCATCGTTTGCAATGATTTTGAAGACGCCATTCTGAATGTAGGCGGTCTTGATACAGTGCTGTTGTCTGTTCGAGCAGATGGAAGCATTGCGTACAATCTTGGAGCGCCGGAGCTCGCGCCAGTAACGCACGTAGAGCGCACGGTAAACGGGCGCGTGGTCACGGCGGGCATTTCAACAATGATGGCGGCTGAAAGGGTGGTAGTCCTCATTACCGGAGCAGATAAGGCCGCGATTGCCGGTCGGCTTTTAAATGGACCGATCGTGCCTTCGGTTCCTGCAAGCTATCTGCAGCTGCACCAAAATGTGCTCTTCATTCTGGACGAAGATGCAGCTTCGGAGATATAACTGCAATGACGCGGATCAGTTGGCAGCAACTTTCGGATCAGGTCGCCGTCTGTGAAAAGTGTGCGCTGTGCCAAACGCGTACGCATACCGCTTTCGGCGAAGGGAATCTCCATGCAAAGATCCTCTTTGTCGGAGAGGGACCCGGACAGGAAGAAGATCGTTTGGGACGACCTTTCGTAGGGCCTGCCGGGAAATTGCTGGATCGCATGCTGCTTTCCATTGACTTAAACCGAGATTTGGTTTATATTGCGAACGTTGTGAAATGCAGGCCTCCCCAAAACCGAAATCCGCAAGCGGAGGAAGCCGAAGCGTGTCTGCCTTATTTAAGAGCGCAATATGCGTTGCTGCATCCTCAAATTGTGGTATGCCTTGGCGCGGTAGCGGCAAAGTATTTAATTGATCGTGAATTTCGGATCACACGGGATCGCGGCAAATGGATTCAACAAGGCGGCGCGTGGTTTCTGGCGACCTACCATCCTGCCGCTCTGCTGCGAGATGAAACGAAAAAACGCGACGCCTGGACGGACATGCGGGCAATCGCGGCAAAATATAAAGAAGTAATTGATAATTAGGAGGCTTTTATGTCTGGACATTCCAAGTGGGCAAACATCAAAAACAAAAAGGAAAAGACCGATTCTCAGCGCGGGAAAATTTTCACGAAGATCGGCCGCGAGATTGCGATTGCCGTAAAAGAAGGCGGCGGTGCAGACCCTGCTAACAACAGCAAGTTGCGCGATGTTATTGCAAAGGCAAAAGCAAACAACATGCCAAACGATAACATCTCCCGTTCCATCAAGAAGGCGGCCGGCGAAGGCAGCTCTGTGAATTATGAAGAAATGCTTTACGAAGGATACGGCCCCGGGAACATTGCGGTCATTGTAGAGGTTGTGACGGACAATCGGAATCGCACGGCGGCTGAAATGCGTCATATCTTCGACAAGAGCGGCGGCAACCTTGGCGCATCTGGCTGTGTTGCTTGGATGTTTGACAAGAAGGGCGTTATCGTAATTGAGCGGACTGCGCTCCTAGATGAAGACGAAGTGATGATGAATGCACTGGATGCCGGCGCTGCTGATTTTGTTGCGCAGGATGATGCGTTTGAAATCTATACCGATCCAACGGATTTTTCCACGGTTCGAGAAGCGTTGGAGACGAAGGACTACACTTTTATTTCTGCAGAGGTGCAGATGCTTCCGCAAAACACGGTCGACGTCAACGATCCGGAGGCAATAGAAAAAGTGGAGCGTTTCCTTGAGCATTTGGACGACAACGACGATGTTCAGGAAGTATATCACAATGGCGTTTTACCGGAGGGCGACGAATAAGCAATCGTCATCTTGCGTGTTGAATCGTTTTGCGATAAAATACAGATAAATCAAATAGCAGAGGAGGCGTAAAAATGGCTGCTGAACTCAAAACCGAGATTGGTACAATTACCATCGCTGAGGATCTGATCGCCAATATTGCAGGATACGCTGCTGTCGAAAACTACGGCATCGTTGGAATGAATTCCAAGAAAGCTGCAGATGCTTTTGTCGAGTTGTTCGGTATGGATAACCAGAAAAAGGGTGTTAAGGTCAATGTAGACGGCGCGCAAATCGATATTGATCTTTACGTCACACTGGAATATGGCGTATCGCTTCCGGCGGTAGCGGAGAACACGAAAAGCAATGTCAAATATCGCGTGGAGGAGATGACCGGTCTTACCGTTCGCTGCGTCAACATCCACGTTGAAGGGATCCGCGTTGCCGAATAAGGGGCGGGTTCTATTTAAAACGCGGAGGAATGAAATTTGAATAATGTTACCATCAACGGCGCGCAGTTCCGCGACATGATTGTTGCGGGGGCAGTGCTGCTCGAAAAGAACAAACAGGCAATTGATTCACTGAACGTTTTCCCGGTGCCAGACGGCGATACTGGAAGCAATATGTCTATGACCATGCAAAGCGCAGTTAAGGAAGTGCGCGCTGTTGCTGATGGCGCGGACGTTACCGCTGTAGCGGACGCCTTGGCGATGGGCGCCTTGCGCGGAGCACGTGGAAATTCTGGCGTCATCCTATCGCAGCTGTTCCGTGGGTTTTCGCGCGCCTGTAAAGGAGAATCCGTATTAGATGGCAAGCTGCTTGCAAAAGCGCTTTCCATGGGTACGGAGGCCGCGTATAAAGCGGTGATGAAGCCGAAGGAAGGCACGATACTGACTGTTTCGCGCCGTATTTCCGAGGCCGTCAGCGAAGCTTCAGCGCGCGGCGCCAACGTATATCGTTTGATTGACATCATTATCGAAAGCGGCGAAAAGGCGTTGGCAGAAACACCGGAGCAATTGCCCGTTCTCAAGGAAGCGGGAGTTGTTGACTCCGGCGGAAAAGGTCTGCTAACGGTTTACCATGGATTCAAACTTTCCATCGACGGCGAAGAAATTGATGATTATGTGCTGCCGGTTTCTGAAGTGGCTAGCGCAGCGTCGATTTCCGATACAGACAGTTTTTCCGGCGAGAATATCGAGTTTGGCTATTGTACGGAATTTTTTATCGTTCATCTGAACCCGGATTTTAAAGAAGAAGATCTCGATACTTTTCGCAACCATCTGGAAAAATTGGGAGATTCCGTCGTTGTCGCATATGACGATGACCTTATCAAGGTTCACGTTCATTCAAACGCGCCCGGTAAAGTCTTGCAGATGGCGCTGCGGCTTGGTGAACTGAATAAGCTGAAAATAGAGAACATGCGTCAACAGAACCGCGAACTACAAGCGGAAAGAAAACGCAATGAAAAGGAATTTGGGATGATCGCGGTCAGTACCGGCAACGGAATTGAAGCAATTTTCAATGAATTGTCAGTGGATGCAATCATTTCCGGTGGACAAACCATGAATCCGAGCATTGAAACGATCGCGCAAGCGGTCAAGAAGGTCAATGCGCGCAATGTATTTATTCTGCCGAACAACAGCAACATCATTATGGCCGCGCAGCAGGCGGGTGAGTTGACGGATAAGAACGTAATTGTTTTGCCAACAAAAACCATTCCGCAAGGAATCTCTGCGGCAATGGCATTTAATTCCGAAGGAACGCTGGAGCAGAATCGCACGGATATGACGGAAGCTTTCCGCGCGGTTGTCTCTGGCGCCGTAACCTATGCGATACGCGACACGACATTTCACGGTGAGAAGATCTGCAACGGCGATATCATCGGCATGATGGACAACGATCTGTGTGTTGTTGGAGATGGCGTAGATGCAGCAAGCTGCGCGCTTGTTCGTAAGATGATGGAGAAGAAAGGCATCGAAGATGCGACGGTGACGCTACTGTTCGGCGAAGAAATCACGGAAGAACAAGCCGGCAAGCTGGTTGAACAGCTGGAAGTTGAATTTCCGAACGCTGAGTTCATTGTTCAGCAAGGCGGTCAGCCCTTGTATTACTACTATTTCTCGATTGAATAAGGTTACAACACAAAGGCGGGTCGCCCCGCCTTTTTTTTCGTTCTTTACGTAAGCAATCAATACTGTTTGTTTTGCTTATTTGTGTGATAGAAGTTTTCTGATAACGGAGAAGATGCAATGACCGGATCGATTTTGCTCTGCAAATTGAAAGGCGTTGGAGATAAGCGCGCTGCTATTCTGGCCAACCATGGTATCGAAACCACGGCGGATTTATTGCGTTTTTTTCCAAGGGATTATCTGGATTATTCAAAAACGACGCCAGTCGCGGAAATCGAACAGAAGCATTCGGTCGCCGTTCATGTGCGGATTATAAAAGACGCTTCATTTTCATATTTTTCCGGAAGGACGCTGATCTCCGCACAAGCACAGGATGAAACCGGCGTCGTCTGGCTAAAATGGTTTAACCAGCCCTACCGGCGAAATTGTGTTCACGCCGGTGAAACGATATATGCTTGCGGGCAGGTATCCACAAAACGTCAGAGAGCTTTACTCAACCCAATAATTATCGATACGTTGCCTGGAATCATTCCTGTTTATCCGACGATTCACGGAATACCGCAAAGATTGCTTTTTCAATTGGTAACAGAAGCCTTTTCGATCGAGCGGGATCATATCATAGATCCAATTTCCGAGGATTTTCGGAGACGCTTTTTGCTATTACCGCTCTCGGAAGCGCTGTACATCTTGCACCACCCGTCTTCTTTGGAAGATTTGACGGCAGCACAAAAACGGGTTGCATTTGATAATGCCTTTTTCTATCTCTTGGCCGTTGAAATGCAGCGTGCGGAAAGAAAGCACTATATCGGTCATGTGTTTGAGACGCAAAAGGCGAAGCAACTGCTGCTTTCCAAATTGCCATTTCCTTTAACTGCCGCTCAAAATCGCGTGTTGACAGAAGTTGCACGCGACATGGAAGCACCCTGCCCGATGAATCGATTGGTTCAAGGCGATGTCGGTTCTGGCAAGACGGTAATTGCTATGTTCGCGCTGCTTACTGCCGCTCTAAATGGACTGCAAGGCGTTTTGCTTGCACCGACTGAAATACTGGCACAGCAGCATTACGATGGACTAAGACGAATGTTTGGCGATATCGTTTGCTGTTTAACCGGTGGAATGGGTAAAAAGGAACACGACTCCGTTTGTAAAAGAATTCAGGAAGGCGTTGCCAAGATCATTGTCGGAACACATGCGCTTCTGCAAGAAAAAGTATGCTATCATTGTTTGGGCGTTATTGTTACCGATGAACAGCATCGATTTGGCGTAGTGCAGCGCGCAGCAATTTCTCAAAAAGGATTGCGCCCGGACGTATTGGTCATGAGCGCAACACCGATTCCCCGTACATTGGCTTTGCTTTTATGTGGAGATTTAGATATTTCTGTTATTGATGAACTGCCAAGCGGTAGACTTGCTGTTAAAACAAGCTATATTCCTGAACAGAAACGAAATGCTATGTATGAATACATTCGAAAAGAGTCCGAATCCGGCGTACAGACATACATTGTTTGCCCGTTTATTGAACCCTCCGAATCTGTGGAAGGCGCATGCGCGGAGGAGGTCTACAAAACGATTCAGAAGAAGATGCCCGCAGTTTCCGTTGGTTTACTGCACGGAAAGCTAACGCCAAAACAGAAACAAAATGTAATCGACGATTTTCGAGGCGGAAGGACAAGGGTTCTCGTTACCACAACGGTCATTGAAGTTGGCGTCCATGTTGCGAACGCATCGATTATGGTGATAGAGGACAGTGAACGCTTTGGCTTGTCACAGCTCCATCAGCTTCGTGGGAGAGTGGGGAGAGGCGCGCGGCAATCGTATTGCTTTCTTCTTTCAGATAATCTTTCTGAAAATGCCAAGCTTCGTATTCGCGCCATGGTGGAAACCAACGATGGATTTGAAATTTCCCGTCGTGATCTTCTGCTGCGCGGACCCGGAGATTTTTTTGGTACCCGTCAGCATGGCGAAGGCGACGCAATCATGCAAAGTTTCCAGATGAATATGGAACTTATCTCCGAGATAAAGGAAGCAATTGATGAAATTATGGCTTTGCCAACGGCACAGAATAATGAAATGCTGCGTTATGCGTGCCAAAGATATGAGTTGGCATTTCAAAGAATCGCCATGAACTAACAAACGGTTCCAGATTTGTTGCGCCCATCTTTTCATATGCTTTTCTGGCATTTATCAGGTATGTCCCTCGATTCCTAAAATTAAATTTTAATTTTTCATAACAGCGACGCATGGCGAACGCTGTTATTTTGCGTATATATTTCCATTCATAAGAAAGCGAAATTTGACGCAAAGTAACAGCACAAGAACAAAGGAGGTGAAAAGTTTGAAACACCGACTTGATAGCGCCCCGTAAAGGCAAAGGGAAAAAGCCAC
>CAZWUK010000052.1:0-15118 GCA_964636685.1 uncultured Oscillospiraceae bacterium | reverse complement strand
GGAGTTTGTGTTCAACATCAACGTGCCGACGCGCGTGGGCTTCCAGTGCCCGTTCTCCAACCTCACCTTTGACATCAAGGTGCCTTCGACGCTGAAGGATCAGCCGGTCATCGTGGGCGGCGAATATCTGGAGCATACCTACGGCGAGTATCAGGCAGAGATGGATCTGTTCAACCGCGCGTTCTGTGCCGTGATGCTGGAGGGCGACGCAAAGGGCCGCGTGTTCACGTTCCCCATCCCCACGATCAACATCACCAAGGACTTTGACTGGAACAGCCCCGTGGTGGACGAATTCATGCGCATCACCTGCAAGTACGGCATTCCGTACTTCTCTAACTATATCAACTCCGACCTTTCGCCGGAGGACGCCGTTTCCATGTGCTGCCGGCTGCGCCTTGACAAGCGTGAATTGAGAAAACGCGGCGGCGGACTGTTCGGCTCCAACCCCATGACGGGCTCCATCGGCGTATATACGATCAATCTTCCGCGCATCGGCTATTTGGCAAAGACCAAGGAGGATTTCTTTGAGCGGCTGGAGCATGTGGCGACGCTTGGCAAGACCAGTTTGGAGATCAAGCGCAAAATCATCGAAGAACAGACGGCGGCCGGGCTGTATCCGTACTCTGCTTACTACCTGCGCAACATCAAGGAGCGCTCCGGCGAATACTGGACGAACCATTTCAACACCATCGGCCTTGTGGGCATGAACGAAGCTTGCCTGAACTTCATGGGCAAGGACATCGGCAGCCCGGAGGGACTGGCGTTCTCACTGGAAATGATGGACTTTTTGCGCAAGCTGATGATCGAGTTCCAGGCGGAAACAGGACACAGCTACAATCTGGAAGCAACGCCGGCGGAGGGCACCAGCTACCGCCTTGCAAAGCTCGACAAGGCAAAGTATCCGGATATCATCCAGTCCGGGATCGACGAGCCGATGTATACCAACTCCACGCAGCTGCCAGTCACCTTTACGGACGACATCTTTGAATGCTGCGATTTGCAGGATGAATTGCAGTCGCTGTATACAGGCGGTACGGTGCAGCATCTGTATCTTGGCGAACGGATCGAGGACATCGAAACCTGCAAGAACCTGATCCGCTCGGTATTCACCAAGTACAAGATGCCGTATATCTCGCTCACGCCCACCTTCTCGGTGTGCCACGAGCACGGCTATATCGCCGGTGAGCATTTCACCTGCCCCGAGTGCGGACGGGAAGCGGAGGTTTGGTCGAGAGTGGTCGGCTACCTGCGCCCCGTACAGAATTACAACCCCGGCAAGCGCGAGGAGTACATGATGCGCAAGAAATTCGTGGTTGGTTAAGAAAAGCAGAATCGAAGGGACGCCCGACGTGCAATTGGCGTCCCTTCTTCTATGAAACGGAGAAAAAACAATGTTGATTGCCGGATTGCAGAAAACCTCCTTTGTCGATTACCCGGGGCAGCCCTGCGCGGTGGTATTTACGCCTTTTTGCAACATGAACTGCACCTACTGCCACAACGCGCATATTTTGCATGACAATCCCGACCCTGTGCCGGAGGAGGCGGTGCTTGCCTACCTCAAAAAACGGCAGGGACTGCTGCATGCGGTCGTGATCTCCGGCGGCGAACCGACATTGCAGCAAAACCTCGAACCGTTTATCGACGAGGTAAAAGCGCTGGGTTATTTGGTCAAGCTCGATACCAACGGACTCAAGCCCGCCGTGCTGCAAAGGCTGATCCGCGAGAAAATGATCGATTATGTGGCGATGGACGTCAAAGGCCCTCTGGAAAAGTACGATGCCGTTACCCGCACGAAGGTTGACAAGGACGCAATCGTGAGGAGCATCACGATTCTTCGCAACAGCGGGATTGCGCATGAGTTTCGCACAACATTTGCACCCGAATTGACCAAAGAGGATATTGTGGCGGCAGCCGAGCTGATTCGCGGCACGGAAAAATACTATTTACAGCAATACCGGACGCGCGACGAGAATGACCCCGCGCCGCATCTGCCGTCGTATGTGCAGGAAACCGCGCAGGCGGTGCGCGCCGCCATTGGCGTTTGCGTGGTACGAGGGCTTGGCAGCGAGCGGGAAAGCAGCTAAATTTGGCGCAGTGTGCGCGAGATCGAATAGAGCGCAATCAGGATCAGCAGCAGCCATCCGCAAACGACGATTTCCGGCGCGGAAAAAGCAGCCGTTTGCAGAAAATGCGCGCTGAACCAATAGGCGGCGACTACTCCGGCGACAAACGTGGCAATGTCTGCCGGGAGATAATTTGTGCCAAGCGCCAGCGTATAGGCATAAAACAGCAGTACGGTGGTACCCATGCCCACGAGCAGCGAAAGCGCCTTGACCGGTATAAAGTTTGTCACGTCCTTGCCGTAGCACAGGTATTCCACGATCCCAAAGAGCAAAATCGGTGTAATGAGCAGTTTCATGTGTTCCCACGTACTCTCGTTCACGGGACTGAACAAAGCGACCAGCGGGTTGTGATTAGACCACCTGTAGGTAAAGTGCAGAACGGTGCCAAATACCAGCGTAAAAACCGCGCCCCAGATCTGCCAAAGACGAATCCCCATATTTTTCACCCCGTTCCAACTTATGTCAAATTTGTAAGCATTATGAAACATCGTCGGCGAAGTGCTTGATTGCGCCGATTTTTTGTTATACTGATAGCATTGAAACAGGAGTGAGAAAAACAATGAAACTGTACCATCATGCGAATATTATTACCATGGATAACGGGCGCGTATGCGACGCACTTTTGGTGGACGGCGATACGATCGTAGCGCTTGGCACCAAAGAGGAGATGGAGTGCCGCAAGGATTTGGTGTTTGAGCGCATCGATCTTGGCGGCGCGACGGTGCTGCCGGGCTTTATCGATGCGCACAGCCACATCACGCAGTTTGCGGCAAGCCTGCGGTTTGTTTCCCTGCGCGAATGCCGTTCCTTTTCGCAGATTGTGGATACGCTGCGCACCTACAAGGTGCAAAACGGCATACCGGACGACGCGTGGATCGTGGGCTTTGGCTACGACCACAATCTGCTGGACGAACGCCGTCATCCGGACAGGCACGTTCTGGACGCGGCTTTTCAGACCAATCCGGTCATGATCTCCCATATGTCCGGTCACATGGGCTGCGTCAATTCCGCCGCGCTTGCATTGACCGCGATCACGGCGGATACGGCAGATCCCGAGGGCGGCAGGATCGGCAGGGAGGAAGCGGGCGCGCCCAACGGTTATCTTGAGGAAACCGCTTTTATGAGACTTTCGGGCGTTATTCCGCCGCCAACGCGGGAGGAACAGCTGCAGCTGCTGGATCGGGCGCAGCAGATCTATGCAGGCTACGGTGTGACGACGGCGCAGGAGGGGCTGATGCGGCAGGAGGAATATGACCTTTTGCGCGATGCGGCCGACGCCGGACGACTGTTCTTGGACGTGGTCGGATATGCGGATATCAAGTCTTCGGCAGAGCTTGCCGAGGAGCATGCCAGCCGCACCTATACAGGACGATTCCGTGTGGGCGGCTACAAGCTGTTTTTGGACGGCAGCCCGCAGGGGCGCACGGCATGGATGACCGCGCCGTATACAAAGGATGGCGAACAGCCGGAGACGTATCGCGGCTATCCGATCTATACGGAGGAAGCGGTGGAAGCATACGTGGCAAAGGCGGCCTCCGACAACCTGCAGCTGCTGACGCATGCAAACGGCGACGCCGCGATCGACCAGCTGCTCCATGCGCACAAGACGCCGTCCAAAACACGCAATGTCATCATTCACGCACAGCTGATGCGGCGGGATCAGCTGCCGCTGGTAAAGGCGCTGGGGCTCATGCCAAGCTACTTTGCCGCGCATACCTATTATTGGGGCGACACGCACATTCGAAATTTCGGTATGGAACGCGCGTCGAGAATCAGCCCGCTCGCCTCGACGCAGCGGCTTGAAATTCCGTTTACCCTGCATCAGGATACGCCGGTGCTTCCGCCCAACATGCTCGACACGCTCTGGTGTGCCGCAACGCGCAAAACGCAGTCGGATGTTGTGCTGGGCGCGGATGAAACGATCGATATAACAACTGCGCTCGGAGCGATCACAGTCAACGCGGCGTACCAATACTTTGAAGAACACAGCAAAGGAACGCTGGAGGTGGGGAAGCTTGCCGACATGGTGGTGCTCGATCGAAATCCGTTCTGGGAACCGGCGGAGGCGCTCCGATCCATCCGCGTACTGGAAACCATCAAGGAAGGAAAAACCATATACCGGCAGAAACGATAAGAAAAGCCGGAGCGTCAGAAAAGACCGCTCCGGCTTTTGTTTATGACAATTATTCAGGCAGCGCCAACCCCAGACCGCTGTAAAGCGCGGTGAACAGGTCGGTGACGGTCTGCTGCGTCCAGGGGAACGCAGTGGACGTATAACCGGCGGATTCCAGAAAGCCCGCAGCCGTATCGGAAAGCAGTTCCTGCGCAACGCTGTACACGCCGCCAAGCTGTTCGGCAAAATCAGCAGCTTGTGCGACATCGAGCGTGCCGTAGAATTCCTGTGCGGCGGCGGTGATGGCAGCGGCGTCCGGCTGCGCTTCGGCATACCAGTCGAGCAGCGTCCCCGCAAGTCTTGCCGCGGACAGCGAGCACCCCGCCGTACCGGGACGGTAATTCTGCCAGAGGTCGTAAAGCAGCGCGTTGAGCTGGCTTGCGACAGAGTCAGGCGTGGAGACAGGAGGATCGGGCAATACCGAGGCCGTTTCCGCCGACAGCGGCTCCGATGTCTCGGCCGGCGCATCGGTCGGCGCTGTTGTCTCGGCCGGGGATACGGGCGTGAGAACATTGCAGGCGAAAAGCGATATCGCCGCAAGCACCACGATGGCGATTAAAAAAGCGCGCTTCATTGTTTGTTGCCTCCTGTTGCCGGCGCATCTCAGACGTGTTGCTGCCCAAAAAGCATTCGGCTCCTTGATAAAATAAGCGGGTGATGGAAAAGCGCATGCGTTTCCATACACGTTTTCCAACCACCCACGTATTATAACACGATTTTTTAAGCGAAAAGCAAAGTCATAGCAGGTTTGCAATTCGGTACGGCTCTGTTATTGCATGCAAGCCTTGCGGGATCTTTCGCGCACAAAGGCACGATTAGGCGAGAATGTCGCCAGACCAGAGATCTTCGCCGTCGCCGCTGCCATCGCTGCCGCCACCGCTGCTGCCACCGCTGCTGCCGCCGCCGCTTCCGCTCCCACCGCCGCTGCCGCCGGTCGCGCGCTCCTGACCGACGCCGCGGTTTTGCCCGTAGGGCGCGGCTGGTTCATCGGATTGCGCTTGCGCGGTTGCCTGTGCCTGCTCCAATGCAAGCGCCAATATGCGGAACGGGTCATCGGCCGCAAAGGCGTCATATCGCCCCAGAACGCGCCATTGACCGCCGTCAAACCGTTGGAGGTCTCCATCAAAAACACGCACCTTGAGCTCCGTGGCGGCGTTCTGCAGGGATTTTGCAATGGTTGGAGTCTCCTGCTCCGGCGTGGACGGTGCAGGCGTGAGCCATTCGGAAACAAATACGCCAAGGACGAAAGCGCCCATCATCAGCACAAGAACGAGAAGAATCGAAATCACTTTTTTCATGGGAAGCTCCTTCTTTTATTGACCGTCCGCGTCGGATATGATCTTGCGCAGGAAAAGATCCGCAGAAGACCCTGCCGCAAATTGATTGGAGGCGAGTACCAGCTGTGAGATGGCATAGATATTGCTGGCGCGTACGGGGCCGTAGAGCAGTATCTGCCGCGTGCCGTTATCCAGCAGGATGTAGCCGCGGAACGCAAAATCCGTTTTGTACGCGCTCACCGGCAGATCAACAAGCACGGAGGTGAAGCGATAGCGTTCGCCGACGGTCTCAAAGATCTTGTCGTTGACGGTGCTGCCGGTCTTCCAATAAGCCCTGCCGGAGGTGACTTTTGTCCCACCCTTCACAAAGGGGTATTGCGCGCGGTTGTTGTCGAGCATTGCCAGCGTACCGTATTCCACAAGCCGATAGCCGGATATGCCGTCGGCGGACAGCAGCGCGGCGCGGGTCGCGGCGCTGATGCCGGTCTTAAACCGGATGCCGGAGCCGCCTGCAACACGTACCGAAAAGCCGTGATAGGTGAGCAGATCTGCAAGCGCGGGCATTGCCGTAGCCTGATAAGCGTCGTTTTTGTAGGACAGCAGCCATACGTACATGCCGGTGGGAATTCGGTTGGCGTTATAGAGATACATTTCTACCGACGCCGCACTTCCATCTTGGAGAGTGACGGATAACGCGCCGCCGTTTTGCGTTGCCGGGTATGCGACGCCGTCGATCCAGAGCGTTGTGTCCGTGTAGCCGGAGGGCGGCGTAACCGTCACCACATAGGAGGGGGTGGTCGGGGTAGTTGCTGCTTGCACGGCATGGTAACGGACGTATACCGCGCCGGTATTGCTCCCATAGGCGGCAACATAGATCGTGTCGCCGGAAAGAACCGCGTCCGCCGCGCTCTGGCTGGCAAATACGTCCGAACCGAGCTGCCTCCAGCCGGAATCGGTCTTTGTGAATACGCGTACTTTGCCGCCTTGCCCTGTCACAGAGCAAATGTACGGAATGCCGTTCTTTGCCATCAGCGTTGTATCGAGGGTATTCGTCAGCTCGCCGGGGAGCGTTTCGTCGCTCCACGAGACTCCGTCGAAGACGGAGAGCAACGGGGCGCTGCCCGATGCGCCGGCATAGATAAACAGCCGCGTTCCGTCCGTGGCGACGGCGTGCGAATTGGTTTGTGCAACGGAAAACCGATGAAAAGCACTTTCCCATGCGCCGCCCGATACGCTGCAGCGTGCGACGGTGGCGTTGCAGGCGGGAGAAGCGGCAAAATAGTCCGAGTAGACCGCGTAAAAGTGGTCGCCGAAGCGACAGACGACAGGATTTGTCACCTTGTCGGCAGCGGTGAGGTTGGAAACGACCGGACTGCCGCCGGCGCCGGAAAGCAGCTCCATCGCGCCGGAGGCGTTTACGCAAGAAACGAAAAGACCGTCGCCTTCGACAAAACGGATGCTGCCGGAATCATACTCCGTATAGCTGCTCTGCCAGAGCTTTATCCAGTCTGTGCCGGAGAGCTTGAACATCGTCGGACGGTTGTTGGACAGGCACAGCAGATACAGTTCATTGCCATAGGCGCGAAGCTGCGGATCGGAATAGCCTGTCAGCGTTGCGCCTGCCTGTGCCCAGCTGCTGCCGGTGCAGCGGTACACCTTGACATGGTTGGAATCTCCCGTGTTCTCCGTGATCGCCGAATAGACGCTGGAATTCCCCGTATGATACGCAATCGAAGCGGCGTTTGCAGAGGCGCCGACTGCGGCGGAGGTGAGCGGCGACCAATACTCGTCGCTGGTATAGTCGGCAAAGTCCACCGTAAAGGTCAGCTCCTCGCCGTCTTCGGACAGCGTGATATTGCTCAGCTGGATGCCGCTGTTGCTGCCGTCGGCATAATAGATCGTGTCGTTTGTGTAGGCGGCGGCTAGATCGGTGCTGCCGTAGCCGGTTTCACCGGCGGAAGGATCGACGGCGGCCGCATAGACCGAATTCAGCCGTGCACCGCTGCTGTTGAGATAGCTGTCGTCCGCGCCGCCGGGGGAGGTTACGCCCGGACGAAAGATATAAATATAGTTCTCACCGGCGTTGTTGGAGCTGCCGCTGACGGTGGTATCGACGCGATAGATCAAAAGCCCGTCGGAAGGCAGTTTATATTCATATCCCGCCATCGTGGCGGAGCGCTTGCGATATTCCACTACAAAGTATTCGGTAGAGGAAAGGGGCGTATTGAGCCGGAAGCCGCGCGTACCGCTTGTCTTGCTGGCGCAGGAAAGCGTATAGGTTCCGCCCTCGGTGATGGTATCCATTGTGAGCCAGCCGAGCTGATGACGCAGAACCGCCAGCGGATATTGCAGAAAGGAGCTCGTTTGCGCCATGATATCCCATGGGCCGACCGGCTCTCCGTCGCCGCTGTAACGGTAAAGATCGGGAAGTCCCAGGCTGTGCAGAAACTCATGCGCGATAACGCCCCAACGCGAACCCAAATAGTAGCCGTCCTCGGTTTTGTCGAGCAGAGACATGGAGTCGATCACGTTGTAGACGCCGACCTGCAGTCCGGCGACCGTATCGGAACCGAAATAGATGGACTTGTGCGGGTAATAGAAGTCGCTGCTGGAGGTGGGAGCGCCCTGCACGACGATCGTTAGATTGTCCACATAATTGCCGTCACGGTAATTGAGCGTCCAGGAAGCCGTATCCAGAGGGATCGTGCCGTCGTTGATTGCGGCGATCACATCGCCGATCATGACGGTATCGGCGCCGCCTGAGGCATATTCGCTTACAGTGCGCGGAAGCGTCAGCGTGGCAACGCCCGTTCCATCCGCAAGCTGCTGCGGAAAGTAGTTTTGCACGATCAGCGCGCCGTCAGAGATGGTCTGGATGTAGTGGTGGAAGGAGCGGTCGGGCGCGGAGGTCGGGCCTGTAAACATTTCCAAAAGTGCGGCCCAGTTGCCGGATTCGTTGAAAACATCTGTATCCGTGTCATCCGCAAAGCGCACAAAAACCACAAGGTTGGTCATGTTTGGCGCGCCGTCGGCATGGGTGGAAGCGCCGGGAACAAGCAGGCAGCACGCCGCGACGAACAACCCGACAAGGGAGAGGAAAATCTGTTGGATTTGCCGCAATGGTTTCATGGTACAGCGAACCTTTCTTACCAGACGGGATAGGGCGCAACACCGAGCGCCGCAGCGTCAAACACGAATCCGGCGACGCCGAGATTGTCGGGATCGAGTATGTAGACGTAATTGCGCGGCTGCTCTGCTTGGTAGCCGTAAATGACGCCCGGTGCGCCGTCAATCTGCGCTTCTGTGGTATGACCGGCGCCGTCGAGCGCACCGGTGTACGTGGCGGGCGTGAGCGTCTCCCGTTCGGCATAGAGCGCGGAAAGCTCGGTCTTGCCGCCGCTGTACAGCTCGGTTTGCAGGCTGCCGGTGCAGACGCCGTTGACCATCGTGCCGCTGTCTACAACGATTGTGCGGTTTGACAGCGTGCAGCAGACGGAGCGGAAGGCGCCCTGATAGCCGGCGCTGGCGCTGTCGGCGGTAAAGGCGGAAACGAGCGCGTTCGTCAGACGCAGCACCGCGCAGCGACCGTCCGTACCGGTGTACCATAGATCGGTGGTCAACGTGCCCGACGCGTCACAAGTGACCGCGGCGAGCAGGGATGCGCCGTTTTCCGCATAGGTATAGCGGCGCTGCATGCCGATGTTTCTTGGACGTACGGCTTCACGCCAGTTTGCCGCAAGCAGCAGCTGTACCGCTTCGTCCGTCTGACCGGCGGACAGGGCGGCGGCAAGCGCTTGAAACTGGGCTTGCACCACCGCGGTATCGGTTGCGGCGTCGCAGAGCAGCGCTTCGAGCAACGCCTGCTTTTCGGCGGAGGGCGCAAGACACTGCCCACGCTCCAGAAGGTCGCGGCAAGCAACGTTTTTGCCGGCTGCTTGATAGAGCGCGGCGAGGGAAAGGTAATCCTCCTCCGTGAATGCGTCCATGGCGAACAGGGTTTCATACGTTTCGATCTGGAGCGCCTGCACGTCTGTACCGGCGTCTGCGGCGGTCTGATAACCGGAGAGCAGTCCGCGTACGGCGTCCGTTGCCCCGGGTTCCAACGTCAGCGCTTCCTGATAGGCGGCGATTGCGCCATCCGTATCGGAATTTTGCAGACAGGAGGCCGCGCGCTTCATGCTGGAGACATAGCGATCGGCAATGTTCTCCGAAGTTGGAGCGCTTGTCTGCGGCGTACAGCTTACAAACAGAAGCAAGGCGAGACCGGCTGCCAAAATGAGGCGGATTCTTCTTTGCATATTGCGTTCTTTCTTCGTGCCGCGGGACAACATCCATTGTCGGGCACAGATGGATTTCTTCTATCAATATAAACGAATCACATCAAATTACAATACATATTTTGTAAAATTTGGCGAATATTCCAAGAATTGAAAACAGAGAAGCGCACGCTTTTTCCGAAAAAGGGACTCCAAAACAAAAAAAGCATCCCCGAAGGGACGCTTTTCTAAGCACTTTATTTTCTGAAGCAGTCGCTGCAGAGAACGGGCTTGTCGCCACGGGGTTGGAAGGGAACCTGGCACGGTTTGCCGCATTCGGAGCAGATCGCGTCATACATCTGACGAGGACCGTTGCTACGGGCGCCACCCTTTCTGGCGTTACGGCAGGATTTGCAGCGCTGGGGTTCGTTTGTGAAGCCTTTTTCGGCATAAAACTCCTGCTCGCTGGCAGTAAACGTGAATTCTTGTCCGCAATCTTTGCAGACGATGGTTTTGTCGTTGTACATGAAATACCTCTTTAATAAAATTGTACAGCGCGAATGGCACCGTGCATATGTAATCTATACCATTGCAGGGGAAAAGTCAAATGAATTCTTACGATTTTAGGCTTTTTTTATGTTTTTTTTCCAATTTCGACAAATATTGTTCCGCCTTTGTCACGATTGCAAAAAATCAGATGTTTTATATATAAAAAACCCTGAAAAAGTCGGCGCTGCGGTGAAAAAAAGAGGGCGCGCAGAAGGGCCGCACAATATCGGTGCAGGACAAACCGAAGCGGCTGTGATATAATACAAATTCGATTTGGTTCGCCGCCGCGCGTCCATCAAGAACAAAGACAGCGAGGTTTGAGAAGATATGAACGAAAAAGAAGTGCGGGAGCTCCGCAAAAGATTCCGTGCCGATCGAGGCAACATCAGTTCGGTCTATGGCTGCTATGTCAACGAGAGCCGCAAAATCGTATCCATGTTTGAGCAGCCGCTGGTCGGCATCGCGCCCGAGGAAGCGGAGCAATATCTCGGACTGATGAAAAAAACGCTTTCCGGCACGCTTGGGAAAAATCTGGTCGAGCTTGCCTTCAGCACCCAACAGGTGATGGACAGCGACGAACACCGTTTGCTGTCCATGCTTCGCTCGTCGGGGTTGAAGGACGACGTACTGCTTCGAACGTTTTTCGAGCAGATGATCGAGCATCTTGTCATCGAAGGCAATTACCTGATCCTGCTGACGCACGACGTCTATGCCGTACCGCATCACGCCGGCGAGGACGCCATGCGTCAGGGCGTCTCCGATGAGGAGTTTTCCTATATTCTCTGCGCGGTTTGTCCGGTAAAGCTCACCCAGCCGGGTCTAAGCTATTTCTCCAGAGAGAACCGTTTCCGCGGCAGCGAGCGCGGATGGTCGGCGTCTGCGCCGGAGGTCGGCTTCTTGTTTCCGGCGTTCGACGACCGCGCCGCCAATCTCTACGGTACGCTCTACTATACAAAGGATGAAGCGCAGAACCATCAGGAGTTGATCGACGGAATGTTCCACACCGAGCCGCCCATGCCTGCGGCCGCGCAAAAGGAAACGTTCCAAGCGCTTTTAACCGAGTCGCTGCGTGAAGAATGCAGTCTCGAAGTCATGCAGACGGTGCAGGAGCAGATTGGCGAGATGATCGATCAGCACAAGCAGAACAAGGAGCCGGAGATGCTGGTCGTCTCCAAAAAAGAGCTCGGTATGGTGCTTGCCGCCTGCGGCGTTTCCAAAGAGCGCGTCGATACGTTTGAAACCCAGTTCGATGCGCAGTTTGGCGTGGACGCCGAGATTCCGCCGACCAATGTTGTGGACTGCAAGCATTTTGAGATCCGCACGCCCGATGTTGTCATCAAGGTGAATCCGGAGCGCAGCGATCTTGTGGAAACGCGCGTGATCGACGGAAGCAAATATATCCTGATCTGTGCCGACGGCGGCATGGAGGTCAACGGCGTTCCCGTAAAAATATCGGAGGGGTATGAAACCGTCGGCAAGTGAAAAGCGCGCGAGCGTCTGTAAAAACGTACTGATTACCGTTGGGATCCTCGTTGCCGCCTGCGGCGTTTGCATCCTGCTGCGCAGCGTGGATCGGGATGGCGACTATGTTTCCATGCTGTTCATTCTGGCGGTATTTCTGATCGCCCGCTTTACAAGCGGGTATCTGTACGGCATGATCGCCGCCTGTATTGCGGTCCTTGCGGTCAACTTTATCTTTACGGCGCCGTATTTTCACTTTAACTTTACACTGGCTGGATATCCGCTTGCGATCCTGTGCATGCTGGCGGTTTCCGTCATCACCAGCGCGGTAACGAGCCGCGCAAAGCAGACCGAGCACATGCGTATCGAAGCGGAGAAGGAGAAAACGAGAAGCAACCTCCTGCGCGCCGTTTCTCACGATCTCCGGACGCCGCTTACGTCGATCAGCGGCGTGCTCTCGGTAATTGCGGAAACAGGAGACGCACTGCCCGGCGAGGAACGCGCGGCGCTTTTGCAGAACGCGCAAAACGATATGCAGTGGCTCATCCGCATGGTGGAGAATCTCCTGACGGTCACGAGGATCGACGGCGACGGTCCCGGGGAGATCATCAAGGTGCCCGAGCCGGTAGAGGACATTGTGTCCGGCGCGATTGCAAAGTTCGGAAGGCGCTTTCCGGAGATCCCGGTTTTCGCGGATATTCCGGATAACTGCCTGCTGGTACCGGTGGACGCGGTGCTCATCGAGCAGGTGCTCCTGAACCTGTTTGAAAACGCGGCGCTGCACGGACGCACGACCGACCGGATACAGCTCTGCGTCGCGGAGCAGGATGGGGATGCGATATTTACCGTTCGAGACAATGGACAGGGGATCGACGAAGCAAAGCTTCCGCACTTGTTCGACGGGTATTTGCTGGGATCTGACGAGACAAAGGGCGACCGCAAGCGCAACATGGGGATCGGACTGTCGGTATGCAGCGCGATCATTCAGGCGCACGGCGGCGTTTTACGGGCGGCGAACGATCCTGACGGCGGCGCGGTATTTGAATTTCGGCTGGAATTGTGAGGAGGCTATGGGACAAAAGTATCAGATACTTCTCGTAGAAGACGATATTGGAATCATTGGATATATCAAGACGGTGCTTTCCGCCAACGGCTATGGTTTCCTCTGCGCCAAGGACGGAAAGGATGCGCTGATGATGATAACGTCCCACTGCCCGGATCTTGTGCTGCTGGATCTTGGGCTGCCGGACATGGACGGCATGACGATCATTCAAAAGGTGCGCCAATGGAGCGCCACGCCCATCATCGTGGTGTCAGCGCGCGTGCATGAACGGGAGAAGGTGCAGGCATTGGATCTTGGCGCGGACGATTACATCACGAAGCCCTTTGGAAGCGCGGAGCTGCTGGCGCGGATCCGCACGGCGCTGCGGCATGCTTCCGGAACGGCCAAGTGCTTGGATCTCCCGGAAACAGGCGTGTTTCAGACGGGCGAGCTGACGGTCGATTATGCCAAGCACCATGCCTATATCGCGGGCGTGGATATTCATTTGACACAGATTGAGTATAAGATCGTGGTGCAGCTTTCCTGTTATGCCGGGCGCGTGCTCACCTACCAGCAGCTGCTCAAGGCGGTCTGGGGACCGCACTTTGAAGGCGATCATAAGATCCTGCGGGTCAACATGGCAAATATCCGCCGGAAGATGGAGAAGGAACCCGCAAAGCCGCGGTACATCTTCACGGAGACCGGCGTCGGTTATCGCATGGCGGAAGCGGATTGAGAAGCGCGGTATAAAGAGAAAAACGGCGGCGTCCACGCCCGGAAGTTTCCGGAACGGACGCCGCCGAAGTTTTATGCGGATTGGCTTATTCCTGCGAATCCTTTTTCTTGCGCGGTTTGGTTACAACGTTCAATATCCAGATGGACAGCATAATCACCAGCGTTACAAAGAATATGCCGGCAAGCCCTTTGACCATGTAGGGAAGCGTCTGATAAAAAAGCTCTACATTCATTTGCCGTTCACCCCCTTAACCAAAGAAATTCAGGATCAGACCGCCGGCAATGACGGAGGCGATCTGCCCGGATACGTTGGCGCCGACAGCGTGCATCAGAAGGAAATTCTGATTGTCCTCTGCAAGTCCCATCTTGTGCACAACGCGCGCGGACATGGGAAAAGCGGAAATTCCCGCGGCGCCGATCATGGGATTGACCTTGTTTTTGGAAAACAGGTTCATGACCTTTGCAAACAGCACGCCGCCCGCCGTATCGAAGATGAAGGCGACGAGTCCCAGCCCCAGAATCATCAGCGTCTGCAGGTTCAGGAAAGCGTCTGCCGTCATTCTGGCGGCGATGGTGATGCCGAGCAGCAGCGTGATGAGGTTTGCCAGCACCTTTTGCGCGGTTTCGGAGAGAGAGTTGAGCACGCCGCATTCACGCAGGAGATTGCCGAACATCAGGAAGCCGATCAGCGCGACCGAGCGAGGCGATACAAGCCCCGCAATGACCGTGACCACGATTGGGAAAAGGATCTTGGTCATCTGGCTGACCTGGGTGCCGGTGTACTGCATGCGGATCATGCGCTCCTTCTTTGTTGTGAGCATGCGGATCACCGGCGGCTGCACGATGGGCACCAACGCCATATAGGAGTAAGCGGCGACGATAATCGGCCCCAGATAGTCGGACTTAAAGTAGTTGGCGACAAATATGGAGGTGGGGCCGTCGGCCGCGCCGATGATAGCGATGGACGCGGCGTTTTTCAGGTCGAAGCCCAGAAGCGTCGCCATGCTCAGCGTAAAGAAAATACCGAACTGCGCCGCCGCGCCGAACAGCATCAGCTTGGGATTGGACAGCAGCGGCCCAAAGTCGATCATCGCGCCGATGCCGATGAACAGCAACAGCGGAAACAGCTCGTTGGCAATGCCCGAGTCAAACAGCAGATCGATCACGCCGATTTCCTTGATGCCCTCGTAAATCTGCGTAACGGCGCCGGACATGGGCAGGTTGACGAGGATTGCGCCAAAGCCCATAGGCAGCAGGAGCGTCGGCTCCATGTCCTTTTTAATGGCAAGGTAGATCAGGATACCGCCGATGATCCACATGACCACCTGCTGCTATTGCAGCAGCAGCGCGTTTGAAAAAATCGCTTGCATGATCCTCTCCTTAATGGAACGCGGACAGCGTTAAAAACAGTGTGCTCATCAACGATGCGACCAACGAAACGACCGTGATCTGGGTGTTGATGGAGGGGCCGGCGGTGTCCTTGAAGGGGTCGCCGACGGTGT
>CAZWUK010000051.1:0-15463 GCA_964636685.1 uncultured Oscillospiraceae bacterium | reverse complement strand
TTAGGAGGCGAACGCTCTATCCTGCTGAGCTACGGAGACCTGTATGACATTTTGACGGTTATGCCTGCGACAGCCGGAAAAGGGAAAAACGTTCGTGAAGACCGGCAGGCAACGCACCTGATTATACTGTCGGAACGGTGAATTTGTCAATGCCGGACAAGGAGTGCGGCGGGAGTGGGCGCTGAAATTCCCCGTGGAAGACGGATCGGCTAACGCCGCGCGCCTTCCAGATCGCTAACAAAATTTGCGCAGAGGGTCGCGGCAAGCTCACGCTCCGGCCCGTAGGTGCTGCCATGCGGAGAATTTTCCAGCGTAACAACCTCAATGGAGGCAGCGTGAACGGCGCCTTTTTTGAAAACATCTGCGCTGACTGGCTCTGCCTTGTTGTCAAATTTTGCTTGCAGTATCAGCGTGGGGCAGGTGATCCGATCAAGTCCCGCGCGGAGCATTCGCGTTAAACGGTTTAGGTCGCGGAGCTTTCTTGTGGCAAACCCGTCATACATTTGCTCATAACGGGGCTGCGTGCGAATGCGCTCCAGCTTGTCGCTGTCATAGCGCACAAACGGAAACAAGAGGCTGAGCCGCCTTGCGCGGTGAAGCCATGGCTTCATAACGATGGGGGCGCTGATGAGAACCAACCCCGCCGTATCCTGCTCCTCCGCCAGAAGTGCGGAAAGAATTCCGCCGAGGGAAAGCCCCAAAAGGTAGATCCGCGTGCATCCGGAGGAAACGAGCCGCGCGTAGCCGGCGCGCACGGCGGAAAGCCACTGCTTGTCGCTTGAACGATTCAACTGCCGAACCGTCTGCCCGTGTCCCGGGAGCACGGGGGCGTAGACTGTATAACCGCGATCCGCGAGTGCGTCCGCCACAATGCGCACATTGGCGGCGGTTCCGCCAATGCCGTGCAGGACGAGACAACCTGCCTCACCGCCCTGCTTGAAGAACGGCTTTGCCAGATCGTCAAATTCGCAAACCTGATCCTGAATGGTTCTGGAAATTTCATAACCCATGATGTGCATGACGGTTTTCTCCTTTACAGGGGCTGCCTGCGCCGGTTACGGCGTCAGAGCAGCTTTTTTGTCTGCCGATATACGTCGCCCGAGCCGACGGTCACTACGACATCCCCGGACGTGCCGTTTTGATCGAGATATGTGCGAATTTCTTCAAAGGTTGGGACGTATACGGCGTTGTGAGAGACGGCGTTGATGCCTGCGACCATGTCCCTGGCGTGCACCAGCCCCGTATCCTTCTCACGACCCGGATAGATGTCGGGAACCAGTACTGTGTTCGCATCCACAAAGCACGTTACATGCTCCGTAAACAACGTTCTTGCGCGGGTATAGCTGTTGCATTGAAAAACGCAGTAAAGATGCTTGTGCGGAACGCGCTTTGCCGCGTCCAGCGTTGCGGCAATTTCGCTGGGGTGATGACCGTAGTCGTGAAAATAGCGGATGCCGTTGCGCTCGCCGTAGTATTCAAAGCGGCGCTTGGTGTTGGTAAAGCGGGCGAGGGCGGCTGCATAATCGGCAAAGGAAACGCCCATTTCTTTTGACACGGCATAGACGGCCAGCGCATTGACGACATTGTGCTTTCCAGGAACTCGCAGCGTAACCCGACCAATACGGGCGCCGCCGTCGATCAGCAGGAAGCTGACGTTGCCGAAGTCGTCAAAGGCAACCGCATCTGCGGTAATATCGCCGCCGGTCAACCCGTAGCGAACCACGCGGCGCGTGGACTCGTCGGCCAGCTTCTTGACCCGGAAGTCATCCGCGCAGGCGATAAAAACGCCGTTTTGCGGCAGAAGATCGAGAAATTTTGCAAAGGTTGCCGTAATATGGTCGATGTCGCGGTAATAATCCAAATGATCGTCGTCGATATTGTTGATGACCGCGATGGTAGGACGCAGGGTCATAAAGCTCTCCACATATTCGCATGCTTCGGTGATGAGCATATTCGAATCGCCCACGCGTACGCCGCCCTGCAAAAGATCGACGAAGCCGCCAATGTGTACGGTGGCGTTCGTATGCGCCTGCTCGTTGACGAAAGCCAGCATGGAGGAGATGGTGGTTTTTCCATGACAACCCGCAATGGCGACGACCTGCGAAAAACGTTCTGAAATCTGTCCCAGAACGACGCTGCGCTCCAGCTGCGGGATGCCAAGCGCCATTGCCAGCTGACGCTCCGGATTGTCGGCTTTGATGGCGGCGGAGTATACCACAAGATCCGCGTCTCGGACATATTCGCCGGTGTGTCCCACGGAATAAGGAATTCCCGCAGCGTCCAACGCGACGGTGAACTGCGTCTTTTCCCGATCGGAGCCGGTTACCAGATGCCCCTGCTTTTGCAGAATCAGAGCAAGACCGTTCATGCTGCAGCCGCCAATGCCGATCAGATGAATTCGCTTTGCATTGTCAATATGTTCCATGTGCGCTCCTTCAAACAAACAAGATCACTCATCCTATAATTTCTATCTATTATACGCTGTAAAGCGCGATTCGTGCAAGATAAGCGACAAAACAACATTTTTTGCGGGAGAGAACTTGAAAATATTTTCCAGAGAAAAATTGACAGTGTGAGCCGGTGCGTTGCGGATACACTAATCCTGCGGAGAAAATCCGTGATTTCGTTTTGAAAGGAGCAGCAATATGTCTTACAACGAGGAATACAACCAGAACCAGCAGAACCAGCAGCAGAAGCAGAAGAACAAGAACCAAAATCAGAATCAGCAGAACCCGAACCAGCAGAAGCAGCAGGAACAGCAAAACAACAATCAGTACAAGTTCTGATTGGAACGCACCATGAAAAAGCGAAATGTAAAGCCTCTGTTAAACGTGGTCAAGATCCTGCCGCTGCAGCATCGCTCCCATGGCATTCCATCCGATGTGCTGGGAAGCTATACCGGTAGCAGTATGGACGGCAGCCGACTCGTGCAGGATGCGGACGATCTGTGAGACGGAGCAAAAAAGGGCGCAAGCCCTTTTTTGTTTGCAGAAGCCCGGCGGGGAATACGGAAATGCAGGACGCGCGGCCCTTGGCGTCTTGACGCAGGCAGGATTGTAAAAGACGACCTGAAAAGATGCAACTATTTCGAGCGTTGAAACGTATTGTTATTGGATGAATTGAAAAAACCAAGGATATTGGCGATATAGGGAAGGAAGAAACCATGAAAAAACGAATTATTTGCAGAGCGGCGACATTAACGGTCGCGTTGGCGATGTTGTGCGGCTGCACGGCTCAATTGCCTGTCGGAGAAGAACAAGCAACGCAGACGCAGGAACCCATTGTGCTCGAGTCGGCAGCGCCGGAGACTTCAACAGCCCCGGAGGAAACGACGCCGGTCACTGCGGCAAAGGGAACCATTGCGGCGCGGCTGGAGAAGATGACCCCGATTTTTGATTCAATTGTTCGCGCCATCGGCATTGACGGGGCATATATGTACAATCCGCAGGATCCGACCTGTTTTTGGACGGTGCTGTATATGATGGGAGAAAACTACGGCACGACGCATCCGCTTGTGGAGCTGCAGGGCGATACCATGGTTGTACCGCGCAAGGTGATGCAGGAGTTTGCAACGGCGGCCTTCTGCGATTATAACGACCTGCTGGAGATCCCGGAGACGCTTCGGACAAAGATTCAATACGATCAGTCGCTGGACGCTTATCTGCTGACGCCGTCGATTTTGGAAAATACAAAGACCGCCGTTTCCTACTGGTGTCTGCTTGAAGACGGCACCGTTTCGGCGACGGTTGGACTATATCGGGCAGAGGGTGAGCTTCCGGCGTTGGGAGAAGTACGGTTTTTGCTCAAGGATAATCCGTATGCGGACGGGATCACGGAACCGATTTATCGGTACAGCGTCATGGCGGCGGGAACGACGACCTATTACTCCAGCACGTGGACACAGCTTGACGCTCAGGAAAGCACAGTCGATCTGAATGGCGACGGGCAGGAGGAAAAGGTCACGCTGTCCGTCACGCAGGATGACGAGGTGCGCATTCGCATTGTGTATTCGGAAAAGACCTATGAGGATACGTATGCGTATCTTGGCGCTCCCAAACTATACTTGAGCGATATGGACGTCACCGACGGCCATAAGGAGCTCTATCTGTGCGGCGACACAGGCTCGGACGATTATGAAACCTATATTTATTCGATGAACAGCAGCGGGATCCGCAAGGCCTCTGTATGGGGCGGCGTGGAGAACGTCACAAGCGACGGCACGATCACGCTGTCTTCGCAGGTGGACGTGCTGGGAACGTATGGCGGCGTGTGCACCTACAAGGTCGATGCGGACTGGAATTTTACACACAGCACGCCCTATTCTGTCAATCAATCGCTGGATGCGTGGAAGACGCGCGCCGTAGTGACAAAGCTGGAGGCGCTGCCGGTAGTCTACGTGGCTTCCGGCATCAGCGCCGCGCTCCCCGCAGGAACCGCCATGCTGCTTTTAATGACGGATTGTCAGAGCTATGCGGTATGTGAACTGGAGGATGGGCAGCAGATCCGCATCACGATGGAACGGGATCCGAACGGCTGGCCGATGCGCATTCAGGGCGCGGAGGAACAGACCTGGTTCGAAGAATTGCTGTATGCAGGCTGATCGAGCCAAATAAGACTCGGGCAGGCGGAGAATCCGCCTGCCCTTTTGCGTGGCCTCCTTTTGCAAAGAGAAGAAGGCGGCGCGCCGTTTGCTTTCCCGGAAAAAGCAGAGTATACTATATAATAACGAAAGATTCGAAAAATAGCATGGTGGAGCGGCGTTTTGATCAATTTCAGCATTCGTGAATTGGAAGTTTTTGTGGCGGTTGCGGAAGCAAACAGCTTTTCCCGTGCCGCCAATGAATTGGTTTTGGCGCAGTCTACCGTCAGCGCGCATATCAAGGGCTTGGAGAATGCGCTGAATGTCTCGCTTTTTTCCAGGGACGCAAAAAAGCAGATTATCTTGACGGAAAAAGGACGGGAGATTTTTTCGCACGCGAAGGCGATCGTTGAGCAATGTCAGATTCTATCCGACGAGGTATCGACAGATCCGGCGCGGCAGGAGCTTTCCATTGCGGCGTCTACGGATTCGTTTGAGTATCTTTTGCCGGACTTGATGGCGGAATTTATGAAGCAGCACAGCGCCTGCCGGTTTTTCCTTGCAAACGGGGACAGTACGTTCGTGCACGAGCAGCTGCTCGGCAAAAACGCCAGATTGGGCTTTTGCGGCACGGCATTTAACCGTAAGGAACTGCGCTATCGTTCCATCTGCCGCGATAAGCTGGTGATGATTACGCCCAATAACGACTATTATCAGCAGATGAAAGCAGAGGGACGTATGGGATGCGAGCTGCTGGAGGAACCGATGATTGTGCGCGGTCAGAACTCCGGAACAAAGAAGGAATTTGACCGGTATCTGGAAAAAAACGGAATGGCGGATCGTCATCTGCATATCGTTGCCCGCATGAATCAGGCTGAGGCAGTCAAAAGCTCTGTGATCGGCGGCCTTGGCGTTGCGGTGATCTCTGAACTTGCCGCAAAGCGTTACGCGACAAACGGAGATCTTTTGATATTCGATCTCGATCAAGAGGGCGCATATCGCAGTATTTATCTGGTTTATCCAAAAGATCTTGTGTTTAGCAAGGCGGAGCGCGAATTTATCGCATTTGCCGTAAATCATGTCAAAAAGAAGGAACAAGAGGAGTAAATGATGTCAATCTGACAGAATTTGCCGTTGTTTTATGCAGCGGTTCTTTTATTATGCTGTTTAATATCGAAAATAGCGATATTAGTGGATTTGTTATTTGGTTTCAAATTCGCTAAAAACGATAACAAACGCCTTTATATCCTTTTTTCCCGTTTGCCATCCGTCAGGCGCCCCTTTAGAATGAAGTGGTTGATTATCTGAAACGAGTTTTGCCGCAAGGGATCGGAATACGTCGTTTTCGGGATGGAAAGATGGAGGATTTTGAATAATGTCTTTGTATCTGCTGCTTGGTCTGTTCGTGGCCATATTGGGGTTGTGCTTTGCAGCCTTCCATTTTGTGAAGGTCAAAAAGATGGAGGAAGGCACCGACCAGATGAAGGAAGTCGCTTCCGCTATTCGGATTGGCGCGAACGCCTTCATGACCTATGAGTATAAGATTCTGCTGCTCGTTGTCGCAATCGTTGCGGTAATTCTTACCGTAGTCGTATCCTGGCAGACGGCAGCCTGCTTTGTGCTTGGTGCTGTGATGAGCGGCTCGGCCGGCTGGGTTGGCATGAAGATTGCGACCTATGCCAACGTCCGCGTATCCAACCGTGCCAGGGAGACGAAGAGCCTCGGCGAGGCGCTGAAGGTCGCGTTCCGCGGCGGCAGCGTCATGGGTTTGTGCGTGGGCGCGTGCGCGCTGCTTGGCTTGATGCTTGTCTATCTGATCTTTGGCGTGGCGCTCGGTCTGATCCGTCCGGAGAACATCGTCGCCGGCGCTAACTGGATCGGTCTGGAGATCGTTCCTTTCACCATGTGCCTGTCCGGATATGCTCTGGGCTGCTCGGTCATTGCCATGTTCAACCGTGTCGGCGGCGGCATCTATACGAAAGCGGCCGATATGGGCGCCGATCTTGTCGGCAAAACCGAAGCGCACATCCCGGAGGATGACCCGCGCAACCCCGCGACCATCGCAGATAACGTTGGCGACAACGTCGGCGATGTTGCGGGCCTTGGCTCCGACTTGCTGGAAAGCTATGTCGGCGCGATCTCGGCGGCCGCGATTCTCGCGGTTTATCTATTCATGACCGCGCAGGCAACGGGCAGCGGCATGTCGGCGGAATTGCTCAGCCGTATGCTGCTGTATCCCGTGGTCTTTGCCGCCGCCGGTCTTTTGGCGTGCATTATTGGGATTCATACGCTGATTTTCAAAAAGACGCTCAAAAATCCCCACAAGGAGCTGAACCTGACCACATACGTGGCGGCGGGGCTGACCACCGTGCTGGGCTTAGGGCTGACCGTTGTGCTGTTCAAGGGCTTTGACGTGAAGGCGGTGGGCTTCAACGCGGGAATTATCTCTCCGTGGATTGGCGCGCTCATCGGTATCGTGGCCGGTATTTTGATTGGCGTAACCGCCGAGTATTACACCAGCGCCGACTATCAGCCGACCCGCAAGGTTGCTTCCATGTCGCTGGAAGGCCCGGCGCTGACCATCACGCAGGGTCTGGCGCTCGGTATGCGCTCCTGCGGCATCCCCTGCTTGATCCTTGGCGCGGGCATCATCATTGCCTACTATGTCTCGGGTCTTTACGGCGTTGCCATGGCGGCGGTTGGCATGCTTTCCTTTGTTACCGCCACGGTGTCCGTGGATACCTACGGCCCAATCTCCGACAACGCCGGCGGTATTGCCGAAATGAGCGGACTCGATGAGAGCGTTCGCGGTATCACCGATACGCTGGACTCCGTGGGCAATACGACCGCGGCCATCGGAAAAGGCTTTGCCATCGGCTCGGGCGCGCTTGCAGCCTTGTCTTTGATGGTTTCCTATCTGTATTCCTATAACGATCCGACCACGCCGCTGGTTTTGAACCTGATTAACCCCATCACGCTGGCCGGTACGATCATCGGCGGCGCGCTGCCGTTCCTGTTCTCCGGGATGCTGATCGAGGCGGTCACGAAGGCGCACAGAAGATGGTGGACGAGGTTCGCCGTCAGTTCCATCAGTTCCCCGGCATTCTCAACGGCACCGAAAAGCCGGACTATAAGACCTGCATCGAGATTTCCTCCAAGGGCGCGTTGAGCGAGATGAAGGTACCTGCCTTCATGGCGATCATCGTGCCGGTCGTGGCGGGCTTCCTGCTCGGGCCTGAGTTTGTCGGCGGCATCTTGATCGGTTCCACCATTTGCTCCATCATGCTGGCAATCTTGACCGGCAATGCGGGCGGCGCGTGGGACAACGGCAAAAAGTACATTGAGGTTGGCGGCATTGAAGGACACGGAAAGGGCACGGATGCGCATGCGGCGGCAGTCGTCGGCGATACCGTTGGCGATCCTTTGAAGGATACCGTCGGCCCCTGCCTGGATATCTTCATCAAGATCATGTCTACGATCTCTTTGATCTCCGTGGCGGTATTTGCGAAATTCAATCTGCTGGATTGGCTGGTGTCGCTGTTTTCCTAAGCCTTGATCCGAAAGCTCAAGTACGCCGGGTGAAAGCTCGGCGTACTTTATAAGAAATTATAGTAATAATTATCAATATTATTTATGTGATTTTATCACATACAACGCTTTAAAAAAGGAATATCATCTCAGCATAGCAAAGAGGGAGGTCAAGAATTTGAATCGATATGTGTGTTCCATTTGCGGCTTTGTCTATGACGAAGCCAAGGGAATGCCCGACGCGGGGATTGCGCCGGGGACGACGTGGGAACAGCTTCCGGCCAATTGGGTCTGCCCGATCTGCGGCGCGCCGAAGTCTGCGTTTGTTCCGGCGGCAGTGCCTACGCGGGAGGAGCAGAAACCGGTCGCCGTACCGGTTGACGATCTGGAGATGCTTTCTGCAATGGAGGCGAGTGTGATTTGCTCCAATCTTGCACGCGGCTGTGAAAAGCAGTATCGACAGGCAGACGCGGAGCAGTTTTTGAAGCTGGCGGCCTATTTCAAGTCTGCCGCGCCAACAGCAGAAACGCCGTCGCTGGACGCGGTTCTCCCGTTGGTGGAGCGGGATTTGCAGGAAGGATTTTCACAAGCGAATGCTGCGGCAAGGGCCGATGGCGACCGTGGCGCGTTGCGTGCTTTGACCTGGAGCGAGAAGGTGACTAGAATTCTGGAGGCTCTGCTGGAGCGGTACGCAAGAGAAGGCGATGCGATGCTGGAGAATACCGGTGTGTACCTGTGCACCATTTGCGGTTTTATCTATATTGGAGACACGCCGCCGGCCGTCTGTCCGGTCTGCAAGGTGCCCAGCTGGAAATTTGAAAAGGTGATGGGGAGGTAAGGAAGATGTCAAAAACATATGCGGTTAGGAACATCCGTCTTTGCACAAAGGATTGCCTGTGCCTCTACGTCTGTCCGACCGGGGCAACGGATACGGAGAACAGCGTCATCGATCCGGAAAAATGTATCGGTTGCGGCATTTGCGCTTCTGCGTGTCCCTCCGGCGCCATTTCGATGATGCCCAAGACATTGCCGCCTCAGCAGAAGAAGAATACCGAGGTCGTAAACGCGTTGCAGGCGCTTGCAAGGAGCAAAATGCAGCAGGAACATCTGTCGGCAAAGCTGCCTGGCCGGCTTGCGGCCGCTGTGGAAAAGTCCAATCGTCTCATGGCGGAGGATTTGATGCGGGAGGCCGGTTATATGCTGCCGCAGAGCAGCAATGCGCATGACTTTTTAGCGTCGCTCACAAAACGGTTTGCTGCACCCGATTTTCCGAACGAAGCGGTAGCGGCATTGCAAAAGAGCCTGCCGCAAAACGACTGAGCGGGCGTGTGCTTCGGGTTCGAGGCGTATAAACGCTGAATTGGATACCCAAACAAAAAGGAGCCGCTGCAGCGCACGGTTCTTTTTTGTTTGTCCAAATGCTTCAACCCGTCCTGTTCGCTGCTTGCGGCCGGTTATCTGTCAATGATTGAAAGAAGGAGTGCTTTTGCGCGAAATCATGCAGAAAAGTACGAAATATAGCAGATTGGCACTTGACCCTGTGAAGGCGCTACCGTATCATTATATTGTTCGTATATGAACACAGGACTTGTGTGTCCGTTGCAAAGACATTTCTGCTTATCCGGCGGCACAAATAAAAGAGCAAGCAATTGCAGCTGCTGCAATTGAAACAGAGTCATTTTATCTGATGAGGGTTACTATGAAACTTCGACGTGTGATAGCTATTTTCAGCGTAATGCTGGCTGCCGCAGCGATTATTGCCTGCGGACAGCGACCCGTTTCCACATATGACGTTCCTCTAGATATGCCGCAGGAAAGCGCAGCGCCATCTGCAACAGAGCAGATGCCAATCATGCTGGAGATTATGACGCCGGCGCCATCACCTACGCCGTCGCCTACGCCGGAACCGACGCCAGAGCTGACCGGACGTGCGCTGCGCGCCTGGAATCTCAACGAAGCGACGCGTGCTCGGCTGACGCAGGATCTGCCGGAGAATAGCGACATTGCGGTAGTAGCGACCAATATGCTGATCGATCCTGAGAAAAAGCTGATTGCCTTAACGTTTGACGATGGGCCAAGCAATACCAATACCAATCGAATACTGGATGTACTGGAGCAATATCATGCGCGCGCAACGTTTTTTGTGATCGGGAAACGGATTGCCACGCGTGAAGCGGTTATTGCCCGGGCGATTGCGCTGAACTGCGAGATCGGCAACCACACCTGGGGGCACAGCAATTTTACGAAATACACGAAATCGGCACTGATCGACAGCCTCGAAAAAACGGATGCAGCAATGCAGCAAAACTTTGGCTACCACATGACGCTTTTTCGACCGCCTTACGCCGCCATCAACAAAGATGTGGCGTCAGCCGCAAAGGATATGGGTTATACCATGATCCTATGGTCAGGCAGCACCCATGATTGGAGCATTAAAAACGCGGACAAAATCTATCGGAACATGTTTGAGTGTGCACAGGATGGAGCCATTGTCCTTTTTCATGACATTTACGATTTTACCGCGGAGGCGGTCGAGCGGATCGTGCCGGAATTGGTCAATCAGGGATACCAACTGGTAACTATCTCTGAATTGCTGGCGATGGATGAGGAGCAGGTCGAACCCGGGGATCGCTATGGCGGGTGGACAAAGAGAAATGAACAAGCACAAAGTCCCGAGCCTGCTGTGACCGATGGCGTGGAGGAAAACTGAAAATCTTTTGATGCGCCGGAAGGCAATTCCAGGAACAACGCAGATTGTGTTGGCAGCGTGAGGTGCTTGCGTTTTGCAGCTTCCGCTGCCTGTTTCGGTTGCCAAGAAACGTCGCAGCTTCTATAATATAACCATGCTGGATTGGAGGGCGACACGTGCGCAAGCAATTGGAGAGACTTTTTTTTGAAACCTACTGGGCGTGCGCGTGGCGGCGCTTGACGCAAGAAGAAGCAGAACGCCTGCCTGACGACGCCCATCAAAAGCAATACCGTTTAATCCGCTGCGATAAAGACAGCTGGTGCGCCGATCCATTTGTTGCGAGCTGGGCGGGCAACACCTATTTGCTGTGTGAAAAAATGCCGAAGTATCAAAAGAAGGCGGTCATCGCCGCCGGAATTCTGACAGAGGACGGCAGCGTCTGCTTGCAGCCTGTGCTGTCGCCCGGGTGTCACACCTCGTATCCCGCGATATTTTTCCATGACGGCACATGGTACATGATCCCGGAAACACAAAACGCCGCTCGCATCGAGCTTTGGCGTGCCGAGGAATTTCCCGTCCGCTGGACACGGCAGGCAATCCTGCTGGAAAACATCGCGGCGGCCGATACAACGTCCGTGCAGATGCCGGATGGCAGTGTGCAATTACTGATCTACGAGCAAAACGAAAAGGAAAACGTGCGCCATCTTTGGAGTGCGGCATTGGAACTTCCCGCAGGACGGCTCAGCGAATTGACAAAGCGGGCGACGTATTCGGATCGACGCGGCAGACCGGCAGGAAATATCCTGAATTGCGGTGGAAAAACCGTCCGTCCGGCACAGGATGGACGGACGCGCTATGGTGGCGCCATCGAATTTTTGGAGTGTTCTTTTGTGGACGGCAGCTATCACGAAGCTTGTGTCGGCAGACTTACCACGGATTCCGTCGCCATCGATGCAAATTGGAAGCTGCTCGGCGTGCATACGGTCAACCGCTTGGAGGATCTGGAAGTGATCGACGTGTATTATCGAAAGTTTGCGCCGTTTCGTGCGTTTGCTGCGCTGTATCGCAGACGGAAGGGGGGAAGGCGGTCATGAAACAGGAAGCAGTTCTGTTCTTGTGCTGGTATCGTTCGCCCTATGGCGGGAATTTTATCGCATCCATGCAATGCCTTGCCGCGTCGCTCCAAAATGACGGCGTGCGGACTGCGTTTGTGTTTCCGGCCTCGGCCAAGGAGCGCCCGTGGTGCCGTCTGTTGCAAAAAACGTATGATGTGTACTTTTTGGACGACGGGGCATCCAAAATAAAGCAGGGAAAGGCGCTGTTGCAGATTGTCGATCAAACTGCGGCAAGCGTACTGCATGTGCATTTTTCCGGCATGGATCTATCGGCATTTTGCGCGCTGCTTCGTCCCAAGCTTCGGCTTGTATGGCACTATCACTCGGATTTTTCAGCGGGCAGACGCGACCCGTTTTCCCGCCGCTGTAAGCGCACGCTGGCAAAGCTCGCCGAACACCTGATCGGTAAAAAGCGCATCCGCAAGATTACCGTCTCCGAGGCGCAGGCGGCTATTGCGCCGGAATACCGATACATTGCCAATGCGCTGGTGCCGAAGCGCTGTGCAGGGGACATTCTGGAACGTGCCGCGACGCGCGAGCGCTTTGGTATAGCAGACGATCAAATGCTGGTGCTGGCGTTTGCGTGGTCGCCTTATATCAAAGGCGGGGACATTGCGGCACAGGCGGTAGCAAAGCTGCGGGCAGACGGTCACACGGAATTTATATTGGGACTGATCGGCGGACGCGAGTATCCGCCCGAAAAGATGAAGGAATACCTGCAAGCGCACACCGCGCTGCGAGGCGACGAGGCGTGGATATTGCATCTGCCGCCCGAGGAGGACGTGTTTCGCTATCACAAGGCGTCCGACGTCATGCTTTCCGCCAGCCGGTCAGAGGCGTTTTCCTATGCCATGCTGGAGGCGCTGTATACGGGCAGACCCTGCGTGTGCAGCGATGTGCCGGGCGTGCAGTGGGCAAGACGGTATGAGACGGCGACGTATTTTGCATCGGAGGACGTGGATGCTTGTGCTGCGGCGATCCTCTCTGCCGCGCGGCAGAGCAAAATACCGGCAGGACAGCAGGCGGTGGCGTCGGTGGCGGCATCGATTCTGCGCGATTACGGAATTGAAAACTGGGTGACGGGCGTGAAAGCGGTTTTATTGTCACGGGACTGAACCGCTTAAAACAAAGCGACGGATCTGCACAATGCGGCAATCCGTCGTTTTTCGTTGCGTATTTTTTATGATTCAGGCAAGAACGTAGGGGAATCTTGCCAAGTCAGCTTCCATTGCCGATGGGGTTTGCGCTCTCAACGGACAATATCATTATAATTGCGTGTATATGGTCGGTGATAATGCAATACTTATCTACAACAACATTTTCATATATGGTATTTCATGTTTGAATTTCATCATTAACGATTTTGCCAATGCCGGATAACGGCGGTACTTCATGCGGGCGAAGACCGTTCGTCCCTACATTGTCCCACAACAATGCCTTTCTGTCCGCAACGCATATCGTTATATTTTCTTCGGTGTCGTTTATCACATGTCTAAAGGCAAGTGAGTTAACAAGTCCACATAATCGTTCGGATAATTGAGACTTAATTCACCATGAAAATACTCATTGAAAAGTTTCAATTTGCTATTGGGAATTGTGGTATGTAAGATTTCAGCAGAGCGCTGCATTATTTTTTGCTCCTTACCACCTACAATAATAGTAACTTTCGCTGTTGTATTGACCAGCTCCGGCTTAGCGACATAAGAAGAATTCGATTTCAGAAAGCGAATCATATCTTGTTTTTGTAGTTTGCAGGTGTCACGATAATAGTCCTCGAATAGTTTTGTCTGAATCCTTAATGACTTAAATTGCATCTCAGAAAACCATTTTTTCTTAATTAGTCCGTAGCTTATCCCGAATGTTGGAGCAATCAATGCCGCTGTCAATGACATAGGCACGACTAAGGCACTTTCGATGATTGCAAATCTGCATATATTGCTTCTTTGCGAAAGCATTTCAACGAGAACTTGCCCCCCAAGAGATAATCCACCTATGGCTAAAATTGTGCCATCAAAGTTCTCGTCAATATAGCTGATAAGTTCTTTCGCGTTGTCTTCAATCGTCGTAAAGTGCGTATCACTGTCTGCGTGACCATCCAATACTGGCAGTACAACGTGATAATTTTCCTTCAGTAGATTTGCTTCATCACGATAATTCCACCACGATAAGCCACCGCCATGCAGAAGCATAATAACTTCCGAGTTTTCTTTTCCATATTCAATTATTTTCATCTGATCGCTCCAAATCTCAATCGGATTATATAAATAATCTTCATTAACCTTAATTATTTTCTTGTCATCAACACGACACTCTCCACATGGCACGAGGAAACGAAACTACTAATTCATACCCCTCGTTGGTAAAGGGAAACATGTCCACTGACCGCTGCCTGTTCGCAAAAATGCGGTCAGGAACATGTCAACGTTTTGCCTGTTCGTCAGGAACATGTCAACCGATTTTTGGGGTTGTCAGTTCACGGGAACATGTCGATAGGGTGGACATTCAAGCAGCTGAATCAAACTCTCTAATCCTTGATAAGAACTGATCCATATAACCATGTAGTTCTTCTTCACGGTCAATCAATTCATCTATCGCTTTTTGATTGACGCTGTGTGTCAATGCATCCCGTAGCTTCTTTACGGTACGACATCCTATTCTTTCTTCTGCTCCAAATAGGTGCGTCAGTAGATTCTTGTCAAAATCATATCCTGCATATTTAAGAGCATGAGGGGCTTGCGTCATATCTACCTGCAGTCTTTCCAAATGCTTACCTGTTTTGTTAAACTGATGATCTTCAAGTATAACTTTATAAACGATCTCGCAAACACCAAATTTGTCTTTCAATCTGTTGATTTTTTCTTTTGTCTCTTCATCAGAGTAAACAGCCTCAAGACGAAGAAGTTCAGCTTTTGCCCTATTCCTCAGCGACAACTGCTCTTCGGCTGTTAACGGCGTTACACTATGTGCCACGGTATTACCTCTTTCTCTGCGGGTGTATCATTTTTTCTTATATGTCAGTTCCACGTCATAGCCAAGCTCGTCCATCATTTTCACAAAAGTTTTATTGACAATCTGCTCCCGGCCCTTGGTAATGCGGTTCACATAGGAAAGGGATACTCCTACCTTTTCAGCGATCTCTGTCTGCGTCCATCCGCTTTCGATCAGCTTTGTTTTCAAATCCAGTTCTATATTATTTTGGAGCATATCTTCACCCCTTCCATAAATCAACCTATGACTGGATAAGTATAGCATACTTCTGTGAACTTTTCTACCATGCAGACAAAAAAGGACGCCCCGTAGGAGCGCCCATGTGATGGTTTCCTGTCACATCTGGACCTCAGTCTCAAGGCCGGATTTGAATTCAAAGGCAAGGTGGTCTTCATAGACCGTGATCCGTTCGATCAGCTGCCTGACCATCCCTTCGTCGTAATCCGTCACCAGTTCCTGGTGCTCATCCAGAAAGGCTTCGAGCTCGTCAAGGCGCTGCTTCATGGCTGCGCGATTGGCGTCCTCCACCAGAAGGTCCTGCTTCTCTTCCCGGAGCTGTTTGCG
>CAZWUK010000050.1:0-15517 GCA_964636685.1 uncultured Oscillospiraceae bacterium | reverse complement strand
TCCCGTCCGCAAACCGTACAGCGGTAGCCCGAGATACGATCCATATCATTTCCTCACAACTAAAAAATAACGAACATGAACATATATTACAGCAATATAGTCGATTTGTACATAAGCTAGTATAGCTAAAAAATTGTTTTTTTGCAAGAAAAATATTTGGCTTTTTATTGGCTGTCCGGTTGCGTCCGCTTCTTCGAATATGTATAATTCAGGTATACTATCATGTCCACCAATCTTCAAGCACATTTGGAAAGGGGATCTTGCAATGTTACTGATCGGAAACGGCAGGCTCGTCACCCGCGATAACGGTATTTATTATGACGACGGCGCCGTCGTAACGGACGGCAATCTCATTCTCGCAGTCGGAACCACCGCTGAAATGAAGCAGCGCTACGCGCAGGCGGAATTAATCGATGCGCACGGCGGCGTGATTATGCCGGGGCTCATCAACGCGCACAACCATATTTACAGCGCGTTCGCGCGCGGACTTTCCATCAACGGCTACAACCCAAAAAACTTCAACGATATTTTGGAGGGCATGTGGTGGACCATCGACCGCAAGCTGACCCTCGAAAACGACCGGCTCAGCGCCTATGCCGTCTATCTTGACTGCATCAAAAACGGCGTGACGACGGTATTTGACCACCATGCAAGCTATTATGAGATTCCCGGCAGTCTGGACGAGATTGCCGAAGCTGCAACGGAGCTGGGTGTGCGTACAAGCCTCTGCTATGAGGTTTCCGACCGCGACGGCGCAGAAAAGATGAAGCAGTCGGTCTTGGAAAACGAGCGGTTCATCAAGCGCGCAAAGGCTGATAAAAGCGACATGGTAAAGGGCATGATGGGGCTGCACGCCTCCTTTACGCTCTCGGATGAAACGCTCGCCTTTGCAAGAGAGCACACCGATCCGTGGACGGGCTTCCACGTGCATGTGGCGGAGGGGCCTTCCGACCTGCAGGATTCGCTGCACAAATACGGCAAGCGCATCGTCAACCGCCTGCATGATCTGGACATCCTCGGCAGCAAAACGCTGGCCGTGCACTGCATCCATATCAACAAGGCGGAGATGGAGCTGCTGCGCGATACGGATTCCATGGTCGTACACAATCCCGAATCCAACATGGGCAACGCCGTGGGCTGCGGGCCTGTGCTGCACATGCTCAAGGAAGGCGTTCTAGCGGGACTCGGCACCGACGGATACACCAACGATATGTTGGAAAGCTATAAGGTAGGCAATATCATCCACAAGCACAATCTGTGTGATCCGACCGTGGCATGGGGCGAGATCCCCACGATGCTGTTTGAAAACAACCGCACCATCGCCGGACGCTTTTATCAAAAGCCGCTGGGCATCCTCAAAAAAGGCGCTTATGCGGACATTATCGTCACCGATTACGACCCGCTCACCCCCATGGACGGCAGCAACTGCAACGGACATATCCTCTTTGGCATGAACGGTCGCAGCGTTGTCACCACCGTCTGCAACGGCAAGCTGCTGATGCGTGATCGCGAAGTGCTGGTCTGCGACGAAAAAGAACTCATGGCAAAATGCCGTGAGAGCGCGAAAAAACTCTGGAACTCCATCAACGGTTGAAAAGGAGGCTTATCATGTCTGACAGAATGACCCCGATCCCCTTTCCGGAGCTGATGCACTGGATCTTCTCCGAGCACAAGGACGGCTCCGTCTTTGGCGTTCGACGTCCCTTTGTATCCGTCCCCGGAAAAATGCTGGATCTGTTTTCCGAGCATCTGGAAACGCCGTTTGGCCCGGCCGCCGGCCCGCACACCCAGCTGGCGCAGAATATCATCGCCGCCTATTATGCCGGAAGCCGGTTCTTTGAATTAAAGACCGTGCAGACGCTCGACGGTGAAGATCTGCCTGTTTCCAAGCCCTGCATTCTTGCAAGCGATGAATGCTACAACGTGGAATGGTCCACAGAGCTTCGCGTGCAGGAAGCATTTGACGAATATGTCAAAGCATGGTACGCCATCAAGCTTGTGTGCAAGGAATTTGGACTCGGCGACCCCGACGGCTTCATGTTCAACATGAGCGTCGGTTATAATTATGAAGGAATCACTTCCAAAAAGATCGACGACTTCATAGAAGGGCTGAAAGACGCCAAAAAGACCCCTGTTTTTATGGAGTGCGAAAAATGGGCTCGCGCGCATCTTTCGGATTTTTCCAACGTGGACGAAGCCTATATCCGCGCTGTCAATCCGCACGTTTGCACCTCCATCACCCTCTCTACGCTGCACGGCTGCCCGCCCGAGGAAATTGAAAAAATCGCTTCCTATCTGATCCGGGAAAAGAAGCTCAACACCTTTGTCAAGTGCAATCCCACGCTGCTCGGCTACAATTTTGCGCGCAAAACGCTGAACGAAATGGGCTATGACTATATCGTGTTCGACGACTTCCATTTCAACGACGATCTGCAATGGCGCGACGCCGTGCCGATGTTCAAGCGTCTTTTATCGCTGGCCGGCGAAAACGCGGTGAGCTTCGGGTTAAAGCTTTCCAACACCTTCCCCGTCGCCATCGCAAACAAAGAGCTGCCCGGCAACGAAATGTACATGAGCGGCAGAAGTCTCTATCCGCTGACCATCGAGATGGCGCGCCGCATCAGCGACGAATTCAACGGCAAGATGCGTCTGTCCTTTTCCGGCGGCGTCGATCTGTTCAACATCGCCGCGCTCTACGAAGCCGGTATCTGGCCCATCACCATGGCGACCACACTGCTCAAGCCCGGCGGCTATCAGCGTTTGACCCAGATGGCAATCTCCATGCAAAAGCACGAGTACCGTCCGTTTACCGGCGTGTCCGTGGGGAAAATCGCCTATCTTGCCATGAACGCCCGCACCGACAGCCGGCATGTCAAGGCCATCAAGCCCGCGCCCTCGCGCAAGCTTGCAAAAAAAGTGCCTTTGACCACCTGCTTCACCGCGCCCTGCACGCATGGCTGCCCCATTGGACAGGACATCCCGGAGTATGTGCGTCTGGTAGGCGAGGGCAATTACACCGCGGCGCTGTCGCTGATCCTGGAGAAAAACCCCCTGCCCTTTATCACGGGGCGCATTTGCAGCCATCGCTGCATGGATCAGTGCACCAGAAACTTCTATGAGGAATCCGTGCATATCCGCGACGCAAAGCTGCTTGCCGCGCGGCAGGGATACGACGCGATAATCGATACCATCGCACCGCCTGCCGACAAGAACGGCATTCGGGTGGCGATCGTGGGCGGCGGCCCCGCCGGTATGGCGGCAGCGCATTTTCTCGCGCGGCAGGGCGCGGATGTGACCCTGTTTGAGCAGCGGGAAAAGCTTGGCGGTATCGTGCGCTATGTGATTCCGAGCTTCCGCATCGGCGATCTTGGCATCGACCGCGACGCGGCTTTTCTGGAAAAGCTCGGTGTGACCGTCAAGACCAACACCAAAGCGCCGGCGCTTGACGCGCTGCGTGCAGACGGCTTTGACAAGATCCTCTATGCCACCGGCGCGTGGCAGCACGGCAAGGTCGCGCTCGAAAGCGGCAGCGCGATGAACGCGCTGGACTTCCTCGAACAGTACAAAGCGGAAACCTTGCCGGATCTTGGCAGTGACATCGTGGTCATCGGCGGCGGCAACACCGCCATGGACGCGGCCCGCGCGGCAAAACGCATCCGCGGCACGCGTCACGTGCGTCTGGTGTATCGCAGAACCCGCCGCTATATGCCGGCGGACGAAGAGGAGCTGTCGCTCGCGCTCGAAGACGGCGTGGAATTTATGGAGCTGCTCTCCCCCATATCGCTCAAGGACGGCAAGCTGCTTTGCAGCGTGATGCAGCTTGGCGACCCCGATGCTTCCGGCCGCCGTTCCCCGGTTGAAACCGGCCAAACCCTCGCCATTCCCTGCACGGCGCTGATCTCGGCCGTCGGTGAAAAGATCGACACGGCCGCATTCCAAGCGCTCGGCATTGCCACGACAGAGCGCGGCAATGCAGCGCTTGACGCACGGCTTGCCACGTCCATTCCCGGCGTTTATGTCATCGGCGACGCCAATCGCGGCCCTGCCACGGTGGTAGAAGCCATCCGCGATGCGCGCATTGTCGCAGACGACATCGTGGGTGCATGGAAATACGAAATTCCCGCCTGCGCAAAGACCACAGAGGACGATTGCCTGAAAAAGCAGGGCGTTCTTCGGGTCTATGACAGTGCGGGCAAGGAAGCAGAGCGCTGCCTCTCCTGCGGAGCGGTCTGCGAGTGCTGCGTACAGGTCTGCCCGAACCGCGCCAACATCGCACTCGACGTACCGGGGCTCTCCATGCCGCAGATTCTGCATATAGACCGTATGTGCAACGAGTGCGGCAACTGCATCGTGTTCTGCCCGTATGACAGCGCGCCCTACAAGGAAAAGCTCACGCTCTTTTCCACCAAGGCGGAGTTTGACACCAGTGAAAACCTCGGTTTTTACTATCTGGGCGAAAACAAATTCAAGCTGAGGCTGGATGATGTGCGCACCGTGACGCTCGGCAGCGGCGAAATCGATCCCGACGTGGAAAAGATCCTGTCCGCCGTTCTCGAAAAATACACCTATCTTCTCTGATGCGACACGGGCGGCGGGATGCGACTGTTCTGCCGCCCTCATTTTGAATAAGGGGATATGACTATGGCAACCTTCTTTGTCAACGGCGTCTCGCATACCGTAGAACAAAACGAAAAGCTTCTTCCTTACCTTCGGGATACCCTGCGTCTGACCAGTGTAAAAAACGGCTGCTCGGAGGGCGCCTGCGGTACCTGCACCGTCATCATTGACGGTAAAAACGTCAAAGCGTGCGTGCAGCAGACCGATCGGCTCGACGGAAAGCACATCGTGACCTGTGAGGGCTTGACCGCGCGGGAACGGGCGGTCTACGCCTACGCGTTCACCACGGCAGGCGCCGTCCAGTGCGGCTTTTGCACACCCGGCATGGTCATGAGCGCAAAGGCGCTAGTCGATCAAAACCCCGATCCACGCCCAGAGGAGGTCAAAAAAGCCATTCGCGGCAACATCTGCCGCTGCACGGGCTACAAGAAGATTGAGGAAGCCATCCTGCTCTCCGCGCGGCTTTTCCGTGAAAACGCGCCCGTCCCCGCATGTCAACTTGCCGGGATCGTAGGCGACAGTCTGCCGCGTGTCGATGCGCCCGCAAAAGCGCTCGGAGACGCGCTCTATGCAGACGATCTGCACCCGGACGGCATGGTCTATGCTTCCGCGGTGCGCAGCGCCTATCCCCGCGCAAAGGTATTGGCCATTCGCACGGAACAGGCAAAGGCGCTGCCGGGCGTCGTCGCCGTCTTGACCAGCGACGACGTTCCCGGGCAGAAAAAAATCGGGCATCTCGTACAGGATTATGACGTCATGATCCCCGTTGGACAGGTAACGCATTTTCTCGGCGACGCCATCGCGCTGGTGGTGGCAAACGACCGCAAAACGCTCGAAGCGGCAAAGCTTCTTGTGGAAGTGGACTATGCGCCCCTCCCGCCGCTGCTCTCTCCCGGAGATTCGCTCAAAGACGGTGCGCCCACCGTACACGAAGGTCGCGACAACGTGCTGGCGCACGAGCATCTTGTTCGCGGCAACGCCAAGGAGAAGATTGCCGCCGCGAAATATGTCGTCACAAATCATTACAGCGTGCCGTTTACCGAGCATGCGTTTCTCGAGACGGAAACCGCGGTTGCTTACCCCGAAAACGGCGGCGTTCATATCCATTCCGGCGATCAGGGCATCTACCAGACCCGCAAGGAATGCGCAGTCATGCTGGGACTGCCGCCCGAAAAGGTGCGCGTCACCGCCATGATGGTCGGCGGCGGCTTTGGCGGCAAGGAGGACATGAGCGTACAGCATCACGCAGCGCTCGCGGCCTTTGTCACCGGTCGCCCGGTCAAGGTCTCCCTGACGCGGCAGGAAAGCATATTGATCCACCCCAAACGCCACGCGATGGAGATGGAGTTTACCACCGCCTGCGACGAAAACGGGCTCCTCACCGCCATGTGTGCAACGCTCGTCTCCGATACGGGCGCTTACGCCTCTTTGGGCGGGCCCGTGTTGCAGCGCGCCTGCACCCACGCGGCAGGCCCATATAACTATCAGGATATTGACATCGACGGGAAAGCCGTCTACACCAATAACCCGCCCGCCGGCGCTTTCCGCGGCTTTGGCGTGACGCAAAGCTGCTTTGCCACAGAATGCAATCTCAATCAGCTTGCGGCGCTTGTGGGCATCACGCCCTTTGAGATCCGTTACCGCAACGCCATACGTCCCGGGCAGACGCTGCCCAACGGGCAGATTGCCGACGACACCACGGCGCTTGTGGAAACGCTCGACGCGGTGCGTCCGATTCTTTCCCGCGATCCCAAGGCGGGCATTGCGTGCGCTATGAAAAACAGCGGACTCGGCGTGGGCATCCCCGATACCGGGCGCTGCCGCATCGAGATTTTGGGCGGCAAGCTGCATCTGCACTCCAGCGCTGCCTGCATCGGGCAGGGCATGGGTACCGTACAGGTGCAGATGACGCATGAAACGACCGGCATCCCGGTCGAAAGCATTGTCTATCACGCGCCGGATACTGCCGATTCTCCCGACTCCGGCAACACCACCGCCTCACGGCAGACGCTCTTTACGGGTGAGGCGACCGTGCTGGCGGCAAAGCAGGTAAAGGATGCGCTGCAAAAAGCCGGCTCGCTTGCCGCACTCGAGGGGCAAAGCTTCCTTGGCGAATACACCGGCGTGACGGACAAGCTCGGCTCTGACAAGGCGCATCCCGTCTCGCACATTGCCTACGGCTATGCCACGCACGTCGTGGAGCTGAGCGACGACGGCTCCATCAAACGCGTCACCGCCGTACACGACGTCGGGCAGGCGGTCAACCCCACCGCATTGGAGGGGCAGATCGAAGGCGGCGTAGTGATGAGCCTTGGCTATGCGCTGACGGAGGATTTCCCGCTGTCGGAAGGTCGTCCCACCGCAAAATTCGGCACGCTGGGCTTATTCCACGCAATCAACACGCCGGAGGTTTGCAGCGTCTTTCTCGGAAAATCGGATAAAGACGGGCTTGCCTGCGGTGCAAAGGGCGTCGGTGAAATCTGCTCGATCCCGACTGCGCCCGCCGTACAGAACGCCTATTTTAACCGCGACGGTATTTTCCGTACCAAGCTGCCGCTTGACGGCACGCCGTACAGCCGCAAAAAATAACAACACGGCATACGCAAGAGATGCGCGGCGCCGCCCGGCAGTTTCCCGGCGCGGCGTTTTTTTGCACACATCACCAACCAACGACAGTCAGGAGCCGTATGCTTTCAATCGAGACGGTTTGTCCCGTCTTTTGAGCCATCGCAAGCGAATTGACACGGATGCAGTCCGCGCTTGAAAAAATTGCGGATCGCGCAAAGATATGATATGCTTATAAAAACTTTTCAGGGGGATTGATATGTTCCGCGATAAATCCGGTAATTTCTCCGTATCCAAGCTGATTGTCACCGTCGTCGTACTTGCGCTTGTAATCGGTGTTCTTTCGTCCTGCTTTGTCGTCATTCAGGCCGGCCATACCGGCGTTGTTATGACCTTTGGCAAAGTCAGCGACGTTGTGCTGCAAGAGGGTATCCACATGAAAATCCCCTTTGCACAGCAGGTCGTAACCATTGATAACCGCATTGTGAAGCTCGATGTTTCAACCGAAGCGTTCTCCAAGGATCTGCAAACCATCTCTACCGTCGTGGCGGTCAATTATCACGTCAACAAGAGTATGTCCTATTCCATCTACAAGGAAGTCGGCCCCGACTTTGAAAACGTACTCATCACGCCCGCGGTCAACGAGGTGCTCAAGGCGGTCACTGCGCGCTATACCGCCATCGAGCTGGTCGGTTCTCGAGGCGAGGTATCCACAGAGCTCAGCGCAGAGCTCTCCGACAAAATGACCAGCTACGGCATCACCGTGGATGATCTCAATATCATCAATTGGGACTTTTCAGAGGAATATATCGCGGCAGTCGAAGCAAAACAGGTCGCGGAACAAAACCTCATCAAAACCCGTACCGAGCAGGAGCAAGCGCTGGTCATCGCCAATACGGAGGCTGAAAAGCGCGTGATCGCGGCAGAGGCGCAAGCCACCGAGATCAAAACGTTGGCCGAAGCAAACGCCTCCAGCAACCAGATCCTCACCGCGTCGTTGACCGAGCTGCTCATCCGCTATCAGACCGTGCAGAAATGGGACGGACAGCTTCCAAAAGTCTCCTCCTCCGGCACGCCTTTGATCGACGTCGGACTGACCGACTAAGAAGAGGGTTCCCATGACGGAAGCATTAAAATGGCTCCTCCTTTGGGTGGTTGCGATCAATATTGTCGCCTTTTTTCTCTACGGCGTCGATAAACGGCGCGCAAAGCGCCACGCGTGGCGCATCCCCGAAGCGGTACTGCTCGGCATTGCCGTTGCCGGCGGAAGCATCGGCGCAATCACCGGGATGTTTCTGTTCCGTCACAAAACCAGGCACCCGGCGTTTCGCATCGGCTTGCCGGCAATTCTGCTCCTCCAAATCGTATTCGTCATTCTGCTGCTTCAATAGCAGGTTCACACGTTTCAAAGTAAAGAGCGCCGCCGCATCTGTGCGATGGCGCTCCTTGTTTTTCAAAAACGCAAGGTCTGCGTTCGATCCGGCGTCAGGAAAGAATCGACGCGACCGTCGCTTGCGCGGCGCGGATTAAATCTTCCGGCGCAAGGCAAACCTGCATGCCGCGCATGCCAGCGGAGACGAAAAGCTTGTCCCGCTGTAATGCCGCTTCCTCCACATAGGTGGGGAACTTTTTCTTCATCCCGATCGGGCTGCATCCGCCCCGAATGTATCCTGTCACGGGCAAAAGCTCCTTCATTTGCAGCATTTCCACGCTTTTGTTGCCGCTCACCCGTGCAAGCGCCTTGAGATCGACGCTCTCCGCCACCGGAATGCACGCCACAAGATACCCGGTCTTGTCGCCGTGCGCCACCAGCGTTTTATACACGTCCCGCGGGTCCTGCCCCAGCTCCCTTGCCACATGCTCGCCGGAAAGGTCGTTTTCATCTACCGGATAGGTTACTACGCTATAGGCAATGCTCTCTTTTTCAAGCAGCCGCATGACATTCGTTTTTTTGATCTTGTCCATTTCAATATCCCGTCTTCTCACGGCCCGAAGCATCTCGCAGCGGGTTACAGCACTTCCACCCGGTAGCCGTTCATGAGACTTTCCGCATCCACATAGTACTTTTTAAAGTTGTTGTAATCCACATAGACATCGACCGTCGTCCCCATAAAATTGGACGTCGGATCAAACCATAGGGGATTACTGCGGAACACGTAGATCGTCTGCTCTCCCTCATCGGTATACTGGCAGCTTACGCGATAAGGGCTTCGGCCGTTGACGTGCATGGAGCGATCCTGATAGATCTCCGTGACCTTTGCCTTGACACAGTTTCCCGTCTCCATGAGCGTCCGGTCACGCCGCACCTTGCCATAGACCACGCCCAGTCCAATTCCACCCATCAGAAGCCAGAGGATCGCCTGCGTTCCCAGCGCCAGCAATACCGCTCTTTCATGCGATGCGGCATAGACCGCGGCGGTGACTGCCGCAAGTAAGACACCAATTCCTAAGAAGATGGAAAATAATAGCTTTGTCACTTTGTTTGGCTGCACGCTCCGCTCCCTTCCGTACGCTGTTGTTGATTCAGTATACCACAGGGTCGCCGGTCGGAAAAGCGCCGCCATTTGCTTTGTCTCGCGCAAGCCTGCACCCGAGTGGTTTCCCGTGCCGCGACATCGCAAGAAGCGATGCAAACCGCACCGCCTCACTGGCTTCAGTCTTGCGTCATATGCGCGGTCTTTGGCTGCTCCGGCTTTGTCTTGCGCCCCACCTTGTAGATAAACAGAGCCAAAAGCGCCCAGTATGCCACGCAGATCCCCAGTACGACAAAGGTCATCGTCGCAGATTTGGGAGCCATGCCGATCAGCACCAGCATAGGCGCCGCAAAAATGATGGCAAAGCTGCTTCCGGTCACGAGATTGTTGGCGGCAGGCGTATCAAAGCCGGGGTCGATCTCCCGCAGCAACAGTACGCCGGAGCTGATCGTTCCGGTCAGCATGCCATACATGGACACAAGCCCCTCATAATAGTAGGCGCCGTACAGCTTTTTGCACAGGATCTTCAAATACACCAGCGTCACAGCACCGCCCGCCACCGCCATCAGCACAAAAGGAACCCACAGTCCGGTCAGGTCGCTGATATCGATCGACGCGATGCCCGCTACGATCATAATGTCAAACGCCAGCCCGGAGATACGCGAGAGCAAGTAGTTGTTCTGATATTGATGGGTCATGATCTTTGTTTTGCGCAGCGCCTTCATCATGACGCGCACAAGAATTGCGAGCGCCGCGCCGAATATGGAATTGAATCCCCAAATAATCGGGGAAAGCGTCGCGGCTATTCCCGGCGCCAGCGCGCGCAGCAGCGATACGATCCCCCAGGAAACAAGATAGGTCAGCAGATAAACGATCAAAACCAGCGCAACCTGCATGGACAGCTTGTCGATCGATTCGGCAATGGGGATCTCTCCCTTATCCTGAAAAGCGTCCACCGTGACCGAACCGGAAACCTCGCCCTGTTGCGCCTTTTTCCCCAGCTTTCCCCGCCGGGAAAGAATGTTGAGGTAGATCACGCCGACCACGCACGCGCAGAGATAGCCGGCCGCCGCAAGAGAAAGACCGAAGGATCGACCGCCGGAAAATCCAAGCGCCTCGTAGCTGGTGCCCACGTTATTCGCCTGTCCGGGGCCCTGTCCGTACGCCATAGGAAGCAGAATGCCGGACGCCTTGAACATCTCTGGCATAAAGGTATAGGCGAGCGTCAGTGAAATCACAAGGCCGACAACGCCTTGTATCAAATAGGTGCTGACGATCAAAGCGCCGCTCTTGGGTGCGATCAGCGAGCCTTTTTCATCGGTTCCGCCGCCCGTCGGAATGCGCAGCGAGAGCGCGATAAAGCCAATGGCAATGCCGTGGTAGGTCATCATCTCCATCAGATCCGTGTCTAGATGCAGCACGTTGCAGTTGCGCAAAATCAGGATCAGAAATCCTGCCAGCACGGCGGTGGGCATCATGCTCTTGCGCACCAACGGGATCTTACGGCGCAGAAGCGTTGCAAGTAAAATAGCGGCGGCGATGATGCCAAACTGGATCACGATGTTCCACAGCGCCGTGTTTGCATTGGAAAAATCCACAGTGCATTACCTCGTTTTCTTCCATTCTTCATAAAACGTTACATATTTTCTGCCGCACCCCGTAGGATGATTTCGAATCTCAAAGTGCTCGCCCGCGCGATCCGTAAACATGATGTTCGCCGCGCCGTACAGGCTCATATCCGACAGCTCCTCCAGCAAAAACACGCGCGCTCCAAGCGTCAGCGCTTTCCCGGATATCGACAGCGTTCCCGCCGCAACAGCGTGTCCCTTCCTTCCGGCGTCGATCTGCGAAAGCGTCTTGTTTTCATCGGAAAACAGTACCGTTTCATCGGCTTTTTGAACGATCTCCCGTATCTGGTCGGTTTGCCAGCGATCCCAGTCAAGAACCGTTTCAAACGCGGGATCATCGCCTTCGAAAAAACCGTATTCGTTGTATTTGACAGAATACCCGCACGAGCAGGTAAAGCGATCGTCCTTTCCGTGCATGGTGTCGATTCCATGACAGCGCGGGCAAATATACAGCGCGCGCTCCAAGCCCTCCGCCAAACGTTTGCCGCGAAAGCGCACCGGCTCCTCGCGCTGCCGCGCAAAGGCGTCCTCATAGATGTCCCTTGCGATCGCCTGATTAACTTCCTCTGCGGTCATCTGCTTGAGCTGCTCGGGCGTATAAACATTGACGCAGTACCCGAGCATTTTTCCCACTCGCCGCGTATACGCCCAACGCGGCGTCGTCAGATAGCCGCCTTCCAGCCGATAGGTAATCAGCGCGGCGCCCGTCGCCTTGGCGAGCTTTCCCGTCGCTGGCATCACGTCGCCCGTCACGCCGTTGAAAGACCGGTTTCCTTCCGCAAACAGGCAGCAGCTCACGCCTTTTTTGATCCAGCGAATCATGGAAAGCGCTGCGGAAGCGTCTGTCGCACCCTTGACCCGCGCGATGGGTGCGAAATATCGTTTTAAAAGCTTCGATGCAAAACCGCGGCGATATACATGCTCACTTGCAAGAAAATACAGATGCTCCGGGCAAGAAACGCCGATCATACCGGGATCCAAATCGCAATTGTGGTTCGCAATCAAAAGAAACGGCGAGACGCCCGGCTCCAGAACCTCGCCCGTAAAGCCAAACAGGCGGAAAAACGGGCCGCGCACCACCGGCCGCAAAAAATGATACCATCGCAAATGCCTTTGATAATCGTTCATCCAATACCCCTATCGCTCCCAAAGCTATCCGAGTTACTTATATATTATACAGTGTTATTTTATATATTATACAACGTTACCGTGCCGGCAACAACGCCCCAAAAATAAAAAATGACCGCGGCATTGCATTTGCCGCGGCCGTATGCCGTATACTCAGTTGAATACCTCTGCGCTTTCAGCCGCCGCCGGACGTTCCACCGCCAGATTGAATCGAAATGTGCCGATGTCAAAGCGTTTGAGTTGCGCGTCCATGTCCTTGAGCTTCCACACGATCTCGATCTGGATTTTTTCTCCCGGCGCAAACTCCGCATAATGCACCGTCGGCGCGTAAATATAGCTGTCGGAGACAAGCTGCTTCGTCTCGATCTTCTGAATCCCGTCCTCCACCATATAATTGCCGGGCGTCATGCACGTCGCCGTATGCCCGTTTACCCGAATCTCGGGAACATATTCCCAGGTCATCAACGGGCAGTACAGTGCGTCAACCGTATAGAAAATTTGCATCCGTCCGTAATCGTCGAATACAACGTCGGTGATTGTAACGGTTACGCCGTTCTTCGTATCGGTGGCGGATGTGTCGAACGACTGCTCCGACGGCGCGTTCAGCGCCTGATGGAGCTGAATGTCCTCTTGAATCCATGCCGCCTCCTGCGCTTCGTCCTCCGGGAGCAAAACCGTTTCATTCTTCCAGTTGTAACGGAACGCAAAGCAATTGTCCACGTCCGTATCGACTGCGTCCGTCTGCCATATGGTAATGAGCGAAGTGTCCGGCAGCATCTGCGCGTCGCGTGCCAGAACGGTTCGATACAGCATCAGCGCGCTTCCGTCGCTGTAGTAAACACAGTTTGCGTACATGCTGTAACCGTCCACACGTACCACCGGCTCCATCGAGCCCTGCGTCGTGCGGAAACCGAAGCCCAACACGCCGGTCTTGGGATCTGCGGCAAAATCCGACAGCACGCCCATTTGCTTTTCAATGCCGACGCCAACGACATTCTTCGGCAGACTGCTGATCGCGTCAAGGCGGGACTGATCGTACTCGGCTTCATAGACTGCCATCAGTTCGGCCTCTTGCCGAATTTTTTCTTCGATCTGCGCCTGTGTAAACGTAAAGTCCAGACTGAAAGTCTCCGTATCGCCGGTGATATTTCCCTCCGCATCATAGGTGTGGAACATGCCGGAGACATTGAACGGAATGCCCGGCTTAAATTCGCCGTCGTAATTGTACATAAAGCTGTAAATGTGGTCGCCGTTTTCGTCCACATAATCGCCGTCATTCTCCGCGCGGCGCTCGAGCACCACGCCGTCGCCTGTCAGCGCAAGCCCGTCCTGCTTGGGTCTGAGGTCGTCTCGCTTTGTTTTGATGGCAACGTCAAAGAACAGCCCGTACTGCTCCTCCTGCCGATACCATTGCAGGGTCTTGAGCGTAATGGTCGCGGCGTCCGTTTCGATCTTTCCGTCCAATACGGTCCAGAACGGATCTTCCTCCGCGTCCCACCAGGTCGTATACTGCGCGGTACGCTCCTCCATAGAGGTCTCGGCCGCCGCCTCCGCCTCGGTCATGGCGTCGTCAAACGTGCTGCGGTAGATGGCATAGCCGGCGCCGGCAAACAGCGTCAGCGACAGCGCGATGGTCAGCGCCGCATAGGCGCGCCGTCCGAAAAAGCGCATCCGGCGCCGCGTGACCGACTGCTCTGCCGTCGCGCGCTCCTGCTTGGCCGCAAGCATCTGTTCCTTGCAGCGTGCCTTGAAAGCATCCGACGCATGGATGTTGTTCAAGGCTTCCATATATTCGTTCTTTTTCATGCGTCTTCCCCTTTCATCATAGTCCGAAGACGGTTTCTTGCCCGATGAAGCTGCGAGGCGATGGTGCTTTCCTTCTCCCCCAGCATCTGCGACATCTCCGGAACCGTCATCTGCTCATAATAGTACAAGTAAATCACATTCCTATATTTTTTCGGCAGGGCGCGCACCAACGGCAGAACATCTGAAGGTTCCTCCATCTGCGTGACCGCCGAATTCTCATACAGCGGTACCGAGGTTCTGTGTGCCGCCGATTTGTAATAATCCTTACACAGGTTGATGGCGGTACGAATGAGCCATGCCTTTTCGTGCGCTTCCGAAGAAAACACGGGCGCCGACTGCATCAGTCGAAGATATACCGTTTGTACGATATCCTCCGCCTCGCTGCGCTGCCGTACATAATGCAGGCACAACCGCAGCAGCATATCGGAATAGGTCTCCACCACACGTTCGATCTGTGCGTCTTCGATGAATAGCTGTTCCAAAATTTCCCCCTGCAATAAAAATACGAATGTCAGTAATAATTGCTTGCACTCATTTAACAATTTGTTTCATTATTTTTACCGTTTTGCCGAAGAAGCGCGTTGATTCGCGCGACCGCTTGCCGATCGAGCTTTTCAACACGCCGGTCGTAGGTAACAAGACCGTTGACCTCGTCCTCCACGTCCGACAGCTGCGTGTATACTGCAGCGGTCAACCCCCTTGCGATCGCGGGAACGATCTGCTTTTCGTACAGCGCGGTAAACGCCGCAAGCAGCGCCGCCGGGGAAGAAAGCTTGCGATAGCCGAAATCGCGATTGTTATAGGTATGTCCCCCGACCATATAATTGTACCCGCCAAATTCGGAAAGCACAACGGCACGGCGCTTTTTATCCCGCGAAAAGCGATACTTTCGGAAATACACGTGCACGCTCTTAATCTCGCCGATCCCCTGATCGCGCCAACCGCTGGCATGATCCACGCGCCTTGTTGGATCGATGCTTTCAATCAGCTCGACCGCCTGCTTTGCGTCAAATTGCCCCCAGCCCTCGTTAAACGGTACCCATGTGGAAATGCAGGGTGCATTGTAAAGCAGCGTCACCATATCCGCAAGCTCCACGCGGTACTGCTCCCGCTCCACGGGATCCTCCCGGCAAAAGCGTTTGTAGTTCGTGTCCTTTTTGTGAATCCCCGTGATGAGCGGCAGACTGACGGTGGACGCACGGTAGCTTCCGCCGCCGGATGGCATGTCCTGCCAGACGATCATTCCCAGCCGGTCGCAGTGATAATACCAGCGCAGCGGCTCCACCTTGATATGCTTGC
>CAZWUK010000049.1:297-16532 GCA_964636685.1 uncultured Oscillospiraceae bacterium | reverse complement strand
GGCGATCCGACTTCCCGTGATGCCGGATCGATCGGCGGTGAAATGGTCAAACGTATGATCTCCTATGCGGAGAAAAATATGCACTAACCGGAGTGAAATTATATTGGAAAGGAGGCAATACAATGGCAAGAAACGGAGCATTGGTTCCTGAAAGCAAAACGAAGCTGAATTCATTAAAGACGGAAGCGGCCAATTCGCTTAATGTGAACTTAAAGCAGGGCTATAACGGCGATCTGACCTCGCGTGAAGCGGGATCGATCGGCGGTGAAATGGTCAAGCGAATGATCGCATTCGCTCAGAACAATATGAGCGGTGGCATGAGATAAAAAGAACCTGACAGATAAAGGCGACAGGTAACACCCATCGAGCCCTGTCGCCTTATTATATATGCTTTTTGCAACCTTGTGACACAGACATTGCAAAAATATATTAGTTTCTATTAGCAATTTGATTGACGAATACAGATGCACGTGGTACAATAAACGAAATTCGCGTTTAGGAATCAGGGTAACAATGATAGATTATGATAATTATATTTCAAAATGTGTGCAGGATATTCCGCCTTCGGGCATTCGAAAGTACTTTGATTTTCTTGATGAAAACTATATCAGTCTCGGCGTGGGAGAACCGGATTTTCCAACGCCGGAGCCGATTCGCCGTGCTGTAAGACAGAAGCTCACCAATGGTCGTGTCGCCTATACTTCCAATTCGGGCGAACCGCGTCTGCGTGAACTGATCTTAAAATTTTTGGAATATCGCTATGGAATAACCGGCTATCCGTCAATTGACAATGTACTTATCACCGTAGGCGCAAGTCAGGGAATCGATCTGGCAATGCGTGCGATCGTGAACCCCGGTGACGAGGTCATCATTCATGAACCGAGTTATGTTTCATACATTCCTGCAGTTCAGCTTGCCGGCGGAAAAGCTGTTTCCGTTGAAACGGCAAGTCGGGACCGGTTTCGCCTGCGTGCCGACGCATTGAAAAAAGCAATCACGCCAAAAACAAAAGCGTTACTATTTGCATTTCCAAGTAATCCAACTGGTGCTATAATGGAAGAAGAGGATCTTGAAGAAATTGCAGCGGTAATTCGTGATACGGATATTCTCGTTATTACAGACGAGATTTATGCGGAGCTTACTTTTAACGGAACGGGGCATAAGTCGCTTGCATCGATGCCCGGGATGCGGGAACGAACGATCATTTTGAATGGGTTTTCCAAATCCTTCTCTATGACGGGATGGCGGCTCGGTTATGCGGTTGGCCCGGAACCCTTGGTTGGCGCAATGCGCAAGGTACATCAGCTGACGATGCTATGTGCGCCGACCCCCGCGCAATGGGCGGGCATCGAAGCTCTGGAGAACGGCTTTGCAACCGATTTTGCGGATATGCGTGTGATGATGGATGAATATGCACGCCGCCGACGTGCAATTATCGATCGTTTTAACGATCTTGGCTTACCTTGCAATGAACCCGAGGGGGCGTTCTATATTTTCCCGTCTATTGAACCGACGGGACTGTCCAGCGAGGAATTTTGTGATAGGCTTCTCGCGAGCCAAAAGGTAGTTACCGTTCCGGGCAACTCCTTTGGAGCGGCGGGAGAGGGGCATATTCGCTGTTGCTATGCAACGTCAATGGAGGATATTGACGAAGCATGCCACAGAATCGGTAAATTCCTGAAAGCGCTGTAATATCTTTAGAATCGCAGCCCTCGTCCATACATTGGGCGGGGGTTTTTACGATTTTGAGCAATCTGGAGGGACTATGAATAATAAAGTACTCTATACATTGGAATATGATAAAATCGTTCGCTTGCTGCAAGAGCACTTGGCTTCCGAAATTGGATATGAGATTTCTCAAGCCTTGCGTCCGGCTTCTTCTTTTGAGCAGGCAAGCGCTCTGCTGAAGCAAACCTTAGAAGCGGATGCCGTATATCGACGGACGGGGAAAACGCCAATTGAGGGTTTCCCGGATACACGGAATTCGCTGCGCAGGACACATGCTGCGCTTGCGCTGCATGCCGGTGAATTGCTTGCAATTGCGCAATGTTTACGAGCGTCGCGCAGTGCGCGCGACGTTTTACAAAACGGTGATGCGGATGGACTGCTCTGCATCATGGCAAATCAGTTGTCATCACATCGTAGTATTGAAGAAGAGATTGCAAGATGTATTCTATCGGAAGATGAGATATCAGATAACGCGTCTGTCGAGCTTTCACGGATTCGGCGGCAAATGCGCATTACAAACGAACGAGTCCGTGAAAAACTCAATAATATGCTCAAAAGTCCTGCAATACAAAAGTATCTGCAAGAGCCGATTATTACGGTTCGCAACGGCAGGTACGCGCTTCCGGTAAAAGCCGAATACCGTACTCAAGTGCCCGGACTAATTCACGATCAAAGCGGGAGCGGTGCTACAATATTCATTGAACCTACCGCTGTCGTTGAACTCGGAAATGATTATAAACGCCTGCTCTTGGAAGAAAAGAAGGAAATCGAACGTGTTTTGGCAGGACTTACCGCGCTCATTGACCCATACGCTGATGAACTGTATGGGAGTTTAACGGTTCTCGGAACCTTAGACGTCATATTCGCAAAGGCTGTTATGGCAAGAGATATGCACGCCAACTGTCCGAATCTGAACCATATGCACACGATCAATATAAAGCGCGGACGGCATCCTTTACTTGACCGTGAAAAGGTTGTTCCGGTAGACGTCTGGCTTGGAGATACGTATTCTACATTAATTATCACAGGGCCAAACACCGGTGGAAAGACTGTAACCTTGAAGACGGTGGGACTCTTTACGCTCATGGCCATGAGCGGTATGTTCATTCCGGCAGACGAAGGCAGCAATCTTTCCGTTTTCACGGAAGTATTCGCCGACATAGGCGACGAGCAATCGATTGAGCAATCGCTCTCAACCTTTTCATCCCATATGATGAATAATGTTGAAATCTTAAAGCAGGCGAACGAGGACTCCTTGGTATTACTGGACGAGTTGGGCGCCGGGACTGACCCGGTTGAAGGTTCCGCTTTGGCGCAAGCCATTCTGGAAACGCTGTTTGAGAAGCGTGCTTTGACCGTTGCCACAACACATTACAGTGAAATCAAGGCATTTGCGCTGACCCATGAAGGGATGCAGAACGCCTCCATGGAATTTGACGTTGATAAGCTTTGCCCGACATATCGCCTTTTCATCGGAATCCCCGGGAAATCCAATGCTTTTGAGATTTCAAAGCGTCTCGGTCTTGATGAAACTGTTATTGAAAAAGCCAGGAAGTTCATTGAACATCAGGATCTGGCTTTTGAGGACGTGATTTCCAGTGCTGAAAACGCACGGCGAGCAGCGGAAACAGAACGCGCCGAGGCACAGACCATGGTTTCTGAAGCGGAGAAAATTAAGAACGCTTTGAAAGTGGAACGACAGAAGCTGGAGGACGAAAGGAGCGTTCTGCGGCAAAAGGCGAAGGAGGATGCGCGGCGGCTTGTACAGGAAACAAGACGAGAGATGGAGCAATTAATCGCACAGCTGCGCACTTTGAAAGATATCGATCAAAAAACATTAGAACGTGCAATCCAAAAATCACGCGATGGCATGCGCAAAGAGGAGGAAAAATTCAACGAGTCCATCCGGCGCGCGGATGAGGGAGGCTGTGCTCCCAAAGCGCTTGAAGCAGGTGATCGCGTGTATGTGCTCAGCCTAGGGCAGGAAGCCAGTGTCCTCAAAAAATCAGATGCGAAGGGTGATGTCGCCGTGCAGGCTGGCATTATTAAGCTGACTGTCCCGATCACAGATTTGCGTTTGGTCAAAGCGCCAACAAGTGTCAAAAAAAGCAGCGCAAAAATCCAGATTTCGCAAGAACGCTCCGGCATGGAGCTTGATCTCCGCGGCAAAATGGTGGATGAGGCAACAATCGAGATCGATCGATTCATTGATGATGCCATGATCTCCGGCATCAAGGAGTTTTCAGTCATTCACGGAAAAGGAACAGGCGCACTGCGCACCGGCGTACAAGCCTATTTAAGACAACATCCACGTGTAAAATCCTTTCGGATTGGCGCGTATGGAGAAGGGGACGCTGGCGTTACCGTCGTGACGCTAAAGTAGAAATTGGACAAACCCCTTGCCGCATGGTATACTATGTCCAAATGTAAGATGCTATACTAAATAGTATCATCCTACGGAGGGTATCGATGGATAACAATACCATTTTGGTAATTGACGACGATCGAAATATTTTAGCCATCATTGATATGTACCTGCGAAAAGCCGGATTCTCAGTGGTTACTTGCGACAGCGGCGCTCTGGCCCTCCCGGCATTTCACGAAGTACACCCTTGCCTTGTAGTTTTGGATGTTATGCTGCCGGGCAAAGATGGTTGGTCAATTCTTCACGACATCCGCATGGAAAGTGAAACGCCGGTGATTATGCTTACCGCAAAGGGCGATACCGGCGATCGGGTTCAGGGTCTTGAACTCGGTGCAGACGACTATATTGCAAAGCCATTTGATGCAAAGGAGTTGATTGCACGGATCAAAGCGGTATTACGCCGCAGTGCGCCGGCGGAGCCGGAGCGGACAATATTACTTCCCGGATTGAGCGTTTCGCTGGAGAATTACTCAGTCGTTCTCGATGGAAGGCAGTTGGAAATGCCGCCGAAGGAGATTGAACTGCTTTATTTTCTCGCAGCCCATTCTGGAAAGGTATTTACCAGAGAGCAGCTGTTGGAACAGGTTTGGGGGTTTGATTTTTTCGGCGACTCTCGAACGGTGGACGTTCATGTAAAACGAATTCGAGAAAAACTCGGAGAAACGCACGAATGGCAACTGAAAACGGTTTGGGGCGTTGGATACAAATTTGAGCAGCAATAATGTAGGATGCACAGAGATTTTTTCGGTACGCTTTTCGCCAGAATGTTGGCGGTTTATCTTGGAATTGTCTTAGCGTTGATTGCGCTAACGGGATGCTCCGTTGCCGCGTTGCTGCATGCACAGACTGTTCGTCTTAAGAAGGAGCAGTTAAGCAGAGAGGTAGCGGCGGTTGCATTGTTATACACCGGTGATTATCAACAGCCGGAATCACGCGTCGATTCCGAGGCGGAGATGCGCGTTATCGCACGACAAAATAACGCGTTGATCCAGATTTATTCGGCGGACGGGACGACATTACAGTTTTCTGGCGACGTGCGTTGGGCTCCACTTTCTGCAATTATATTTTCCGGTCAGCAACGGCAGAGAATCTTAAGCGGATCGTCGGATACAAACGGAGTCAGAACCGATTTTTTCGGGACAAGGACGGATTTTCCTATATATTCCGCATCCAAGTCCGTTAAAAACGGAGACAATATAATTGCGGCAATCTACCTACATGCGGACGTCAGTGATATTGCGACAACAACACGATCGATGTATTTTGAAGTGTTTCTCGTTGCATTGATTGCGGTGATTCTTGCAGTTCTAGCGGTATACTACATGACTGCGCGAACGGTGCAGCCGTTTCTTGAAATCAACAGCATCGTGCAGCGATACAGCAAAGGCGACTTTGCGGCGCGAATTCCCGTGTCCCATGTAAACGAAGCGGCGCAGCTGGCGGAAAGCTTTAACGCCATGGCCGATCAGCTGAAGGATCTTGAAGCCACAAGACGCAGCTTCGTGAATAACATCAGCCATGAACTGCGCTCCCCACTAACTTCTATGCGCGGTTTTTTGGAAGCAATGCAGGATGGCACCATTGGAACGGAAGATCACGATAAATATATCGATATCGTATTATCCGAAACCAGACGTATGACTGTGATGGTAAATGATCTTCTGGATCTTGCGCGAATCGAGTCTGGAAAAATCCCGCTTAAGCTTGAGGTCTTTGACGTCAATGAGTTGATTCGCAGAACGCTGATTACATTTGAGGCGAGAATTTACGAAAAGCATATGGATGTTGAAGTGAAATTTGCACAGGATCAATATTATGTCGAAGCCGATAATGCGCAGATTTCTCAAGTTCTGCGCAACCTCACGGATAATGCGCTCAAGTATTCGCCAGATCGTAGAAAGCTACGCATCGCAACCTATTCGATGCAGCGCAAAGTCTACGTGAGTGTGCAAGACAGCGGACAGGGGATACCGGAAGAAGATGTGCCACACGTGTTCGATCGATTTTATAAGGTCGAAAAGGCACATACACCGACCAAGCAAAGCGGCACAGGGCTGGGTCTTTCCATTGTGAAACGAATTATCGATCAGCATGGACAGACCATTACTTTGAAAAGTTCAAAGGGGAAGGGGAGCACTTTTACTTTTACCTTAAAACGTGCACCTTCACCAAAACGACAACAAGACGGAGGAAAAAGGAATGGATGATTTTCGTTACTATCATGACGGTTCGCAATTTCATGATAAAGAAAACGGAAACGGTGGGAACCGTGCATTCGTGTTTTTTGTCATTTTTATCGTAATACTACTGCTTGCTCTGATCGGGCTTGCCGTCTGGACACAGCGTACCGCCCCAGCAGACAAAGAAGCCAGCGCGTTTTTGGAAACGCCGACGCCCGATGCAACGGCAGCGCCAACACCGCAGACCACAACATTGCCGGATTTGACGACTTCCGGGCAACCAGTATTGCCCGAAATTACAGCCACGCCAAGAACGACCAATTATGATTTACCCGATTTCGATGGAATTGCGCCCGGTTTGGAACTGTCAGAGAATCCGATTCCCGATATCTATGACGCTGTATCCAGCGCAGTTATTGGCGTGCTCAATTATCAGGAAGTATCCTATTTCGGACGAACGATTACCGATGTATACGCGAGCGGAAGCGGCTTTATTGTGTCGAGCAGCGGCTATGTTTTAACAAATGCACATGTTGTTGAGGGTGCGGCATATGTGACCGTTTTACTTGCTGATAGAACGGAGATTGACGCGGAAATTATCGGTGTTGACAAAGAAACTGATATTGCGGTTCTGCGTATTAGCGCAGATTCGCTGACGCCGGTTGCGCTGGGTGATTCTGATTCCATCCGTGTCGGAGAATATGTACTTGCCATTGGAAATCCGCTCGATTCCACCAAGCTGTCAAATACATTGACATTCGGTATCATCAGCGCAAAATCCAGAGAGATTACCATTGACAATTATACAAATACCTATATCCAGACGGATGCTGCGATCAATTTTGGGAACAGCGGTGGCCCTCTGCTGAATTTGAATGGCGAAGTTATCGGGATGAACAGCGCAAAATCCGTGACCGCCGGATATGACGCTTATGGAAATGCTATTAGTGCCGAAGGTATTGGATTTGCTTTGCCAATCAATAAGGTAAAAACAATCATGCAGGCGTTGATTACGGAAGGCACCGTTACGCGACCCGGTATCGGCATAACGGTCACAACCGTAACGGATGCGATTGCTGAAGCAAAAGAACTGCCAATCGGTGCATGGGTGCAAGGCGTGATCGAAAAAGGACCGGCAGATTTAGGCGGCGTAAAAGCAAACGACGTTATTGTCGAAGCAAATGGAATTAAGATTACCGAGCAAGATCAACTGGTTGCGATTATTCAAGGCTTAACGATTGGCGATAGCTTGAACGTTCGTGTTTTCCGTGCAGGTTCTTATCTGGATTTAACAATTATAATAGCGGATAAAAGCCAAATGGACTTTGGAGTCTTGGATGCAACTCCAACGCCGGAAATAGAACCGACACCAACGCCTGAGATGGGTATCAACTAAACGCTGTGGATCGGTCGAAAACGGCTGATCCACAATATTTTGCCTATAACTATTCGTTAAACTTGTGTTTAACGAATAGTTATGCTATACTAGAAGAATCAAAAAACATCCACTAAGAAAGGATTTCACCCTTGTCGCATGGATCAGTCAAACAGCTACCGAACTGAAAAGATAAAACTGTATACACAGAAAATTCGCGCGCTGCAACAGCAACTGCCGATTTTCTGCGGCAGCTTTTTTCGCGCAATCGACAGTTATACTTCTGTATTAACACGCTATGCGTATGCCGTAGATCTTCAGGGCTTTTTTCACTATCTTGTTAACGCGTCGGAGATTATTGAGCTGCATGGACGCGATGTCCCCTCCCTCACTATTCCCGATTTGAAATTGGTTCGTGCTTACGATATTGAAATGTATTTAGATTGGACGTCATTATATCTTAAAGATGAACGTGAGATCGTCAATTGTGATCGTGCAAAAGCGCGTAAACTTTCCTCTATCCGTTCTATGTATAAATACTTTTTCAAGCAGGAAATGCTCGAAAACAATGTCGCCGCCCTAGTTGATATTCCAAAGCTGCATGAAAAACCGATTATCCGGTTGGAGCCGAATGAGGTTGCCCTCCTGCTGGATCATGTGGAAAACGGAGATGGACTTTCCGAGCGGCAAAAGCAGTATCATGCGACAACTGCGGTTCGAGATCTGGCCATTCTGACGCTGTTTCTGGGAACTGGTATCCGTATCAGTGAATTGGTTGGTATTGATAAAGATGACATTGACTTTGAAAATGATTCATTTGTTATAACGCGAAAAGGCGGCTCACAGGACATCCTTTCGTTTGGCGAAGAAGTAAGAACGGCATTGCTGGCATATCAGGATCAGCGGCAAAGTATCATGTCGGCAGAAGGCAGCGAAAACGCGTTCTTTTTGTCGCTTCAGAAGCATCGTATTACAATACGTGCAGTCGAAAATCTTGTGAAAAAATATGCAAGAATTGCAGCGCCGCTAAAAAAGATCTCCCCCCATAAGCTTCGCAGCACATATGGCACGATGCTCTATCATGAAACGCAAGATATCTATCTTGTGGCGGACGTGTTGGGGCATAAAGACGTGAATACAACGCGGAGGCATTATGCTGCGGCATCCGAAGACAACAAACGTATTGCGGCACAAAAAATAAAGCTGCGCGATGATTAGCGTCGATGGATACGTTTCCCTTTAAAGCCGGAAATCGTCAATGGACGTTTGTCGATATCATCTTCGTCAGGAACATCTTGTTCGGTTTGATAAACACCGTCAAGCGCGATTTTGATGTAGTCTTCTCCCGGCATCTCCAAACACCGAAAGCAATTGTCGCAAATTTTACTGGGATCTAAATCGCACCGATTACATTCACCGCAGTCTATGCAGATGCGATTGTACAGAATGCACATTTTATCTGGCATGCTATATTACACTCCTTTTACGAACATTTGTTTGCAAAGCTGCAATGTTTATGATATAGTCATTGAAGAAAACAGTTGGAGCATTGCATCATGGTCAAAAAACTCGATCACCCGCAGGAAAAAATCCTAGAATATATTAAATCATATTATGAACAGAATGCCTATCCCCCCTCTGTCCGTGAAATTTGCACGGCAGTAGGTTTAAACTCTCCTTCAACAGTACATAACCACCTGAAAAATCTAGAATCAAAAGGGCTGATCTACCGAGATCCGCAAAAACAGAGATCCATTACGCTTGGTGAATATGAGGGTTTTTCCGGCAATGCAATTCCGCTTATCGGGCATGTTGCAGCGGGTGTTCCGATTCTCGCCGTAGAAAATATTGAAGATGCGTTTCCTCTACCGACGCTCCTTTTGCATGGCGGCACAAAGGATGAGGTGTTCATGCTTCGGGTACAAGGTGACAGCATGCGGAATGCAGCGATTAACGATGGCGACATTATCGTTGTAAACCGCGTACTTTCCTGTGATGACGGCGATATTGTTGTGGCGCTTGTCAACGGAGAAGCAGCAACCGTCAAGCGACTATATCGAGAAAAAGACCATGTACGATTGCAGCCTGAGAACGAATTGTATGAGCCCATACTCGTTCGCTATCAGGAGGTCGAAATTGCCGGTAAGGTGGTCGGGTTGCTTCGCTCTATTCCTTGATCCCGCTTTTGTCTAGAGCGTCATAAGCAAGCATTGCCGCGATTTCTCCATGCGTGTAGGTGAGCGCTCCCTGAAGATACGCTATATACGGCTCTTTCATTGGGGCGTCGGCACTGAGTTCCGTCGTCGCCCCTTGCACAAATGTGCCAGCGGCCATTATAACTTGGTGTGCATAACCCGGCATATCCCATGGCTCAGGTACGGCAAAGCTATCGACTGGCGATGCAGCCTGAATGCTTTGGCAGAACGATACAAGTGCCTCTGGATTCCCAAAACGAATGGACTGGATAATATCCGATCGCGGGGTCATGCTGCCGGGAATTGTCTCAAATCCCAAGGTTTCAAATACTTTTGCAAAGAGCATGGCGCTTTTTATACTCTGCGCGGTAACGTGCGGTGCTAAAAACAGACCCTGGTAAAAAGGGCGGTAGGATGCTTCGTATGAGCCAACTTCTCCACCCATACCGGGAACACTCATGCGCCCCGCAATCCTATCGATCAGCGTTTTTTTTCCGGCAACATACCCGCCGCAGGGCGCGATTCCGCCGCCCGGATTCTTTATCAGCGAACCTGCAATAATATCTGCTCCTATTGCGGTCGGTTCCATGACCTGCGTAAATTCGCCATAACAGTTATCTACAACAATCCAAGCATTCGGCTCAATGAGATGAATCTGCTCGAATATCGGTTTCAGATCCATCGGTGAAAAGGACGGCCGCCATGAATAACCGCGAGAACGTTGCACATAGATGATTTTAGTTTTTTTACAGACTGCTTTTTCGACCAACTCCATTTGAATTTTTCCGGAGTCTTCCGTCAAGGGCACAGAACGAAATGTAATTCCGAAACGCGCAAGAGAATTCGGAATGTTTCCGCGAATGCCGATTGCTTCTTCCAATGTATCGTACGGATTTCCAGTAATTGACAGAATTTCATCACCCGGCTCTGTCAATCCAGCCAGCGCCGCAAAGATAGCGTGTGTTCCATTGGCAAATTGCGGACGTACGTAAGCGCTCTCCGCCTGTAATGCCTCCGCAAAAACAAGGTCAAGGGTGTCACGCCCGATGTCGTCGTAACCGTATCCATTCGTAGGCGCAAAATGGCGTCCAGAAATTGCATGCGTTTGAAAAGCGGATAGGACGCGGCTTTGCGTTATAAACTCGACTGAATCGGCAAACTGAAACGCGCTTTTTAATTCCTGCTCGGCAGTCCAAACCGCTTCTCGCGCTTTATCACTGATGTTGAGAGACATGATATACTCCTTCATTTTGAATTGCTTGCATCATTTCCATTGCGGCATTCTGGATGCTGCTTTCACTGTCGTCCACGGTGATCCAGTGGATTCGCGGATCCCGGCGAAACCATGTCAGCTGCCGTTTTGCAAGATGCCTTGTATCCGTCTTGATGTCCAGAATCGCCTGCTCCAAGGATATGTTTCCGTCAAAATAGTTAAATAGCTGTTTGTATCCGATGGATTGCATCGCGGATAGGCTTCTGGAATAGCCGCGGCGATAGATTGTTTGTGCTTCCTCCAACAATCCGGACGCGAGCATCATATCGACACGTTGTTCGATCCGATGATACAGCAGCTCACGTTTCATCGTCAATCCAAATATCTGTGTTCGGAACGGGGCTTTCTTCTGCGCAACATTCTCAAAATCATTTCCATACGCAGAGAATGGCTTTCCGCTACAATAGTAAACTTCCAGTGCGCGCACGATCCTTTTCTCGTCGTTTGGATGAATTCGATTTGCGGACGCCGGATCAAATGTTTGCAATTCGCGGTACATATTTTCCGGGTCGCGCAAATAAGCAGCATGCAGCGCTTCCCTGATTCCACTGTTTGATGGAATTGCAAAGCGTAACGGAAATGTAAGGCTATTGATGTATAAGCCGCTTCCGCCAACAATCAAAGGCAGCTTTCCGCGCGCATTGATATCCTCAATTGCCTGTTTTGCAAGTGCAAAATATGCTGCAACCGAAAAATCAGCAGCGTCGATATCTATGCAATCAATCAAATGATGCGGAACCTGCGACTGCTCCTCTTTGCTTGGCTTTGCCGAACCGATATCCATGTCGCGATAGACTTGGACGGAATCCGCAGAAACAATCTCCAGCGGGAAATAGGTTGCAAGCTGCATTGCTGCAGCGCTCTTTCCGCAGGCAGTTGGCCCAACAATACACACAATAGACTCGTTTTCCATACAATCAAAGCACCCGTTTGAACATTTTTTCAAGATCGTTTTTCGTTATGCGTACAGCAATCGGACGTCCATGCGGGCAATTGAGTGGTATTTTGCCGGATTGCAGCTCAGTCAACAACGATTCAATTTCCTCAGGCGCAAGCTTCTCCCCTGCCTTTACCGCGCGCTTGCACGCAGTTTGAATCAGAATGTCCCGGCAGAGATCATTTGTCGTTATATCCGCAATGCGAAGCTTTTCTAGCGTTTCCAAAAGGTGCGTATAGGAAAGCGGTGCACCGTTGATTGCCGGTACGGAATGAATTGAAATGCTGCCATTGCCCTGATCTTCCAGAACATATCCAAACTTTGACAGTTCAGTTTCATATTGAATGAAAATCTCATATTCAGCTCCATGTAGCTGTACAACACTCGGGAACAAGAGCGGTTGCGATACGACCTGAATATTATGCGTCATTAACGCCTCATACAATTTTCGCTCATGCGCGGCGTGTTGGTCAATATAGTATAAATCGTCTCCTCTTTGAACAATCCAATATGTCTGGAATGCGACTCCAATCAATGTAATGTCGGGATCCTGCAAAGTGATATAGTCGCTTCCGATCGGCAGAAGCGATGCTGGATCGCTATTTGGAGGGGAAACTTGAAACATCGGTATTTTGTTATGAAACGATACAGGCGTATATTCCGCGCCTTCTTTTAAATAAGCCTCATACTTCGCTGCATTTTCGCCACGAAATTGCAGCGATGCGTGGGTTTTATCTGCAACGGCGGAACAGCTGCTGTCATAGTTTGTTCCGTTTGAAGAATGTGTTTGCAAATGTTCGACAGTCTTTGATCCTTCCGCAAGCGTCGAACCGAAAGGAACGGCCGTTTGCACGATCGTTTGCTGTGTTGTTTTAAGAAAATTCTCCTGCGCTTCTTCGATATGTTGTGGCTGTTCGATCAACGCACGTGCGCAAGAGGCAGTAAGAGCACGAGTTATTCGACCTTCTTCAACAAAGCGCACTTCCATTTTCGTAGGATGCACATTGACGTCAACCTCGGCGGAAGAAATGGTAATGGAAAGCACCGCAAACGGAAATTTGCCGATCATGATACGTGTTTCTGCACCGCGTTGTACCGCATACGACAAGGCAGCGGAGCGAATCACGCGCCCATTGAGAAAAAACGATTGATGTGAGCGGTTTGGGCGCGCAATTTCGTCCGTTCCGATATACCCATGAAGTCTCACATAGCCATCATCGTAATCAACTGCCCGCAAATGCGACAGTATGCTCATGCCATAGACAACAACAAGCGCATTTTTCAGCTGTCCATCGCCAGCAGAACGATACACGGTTTTGCCGTTGTTCACAAAATGAAATGTTAACTGTGGAAGCGCCATAATCATTTTTGCGATGTATTCGCCAATATATCCCGCTTCTGTTCTTGCATTTTTTAAGAATCGTAAACGTGCCGGCGTATTGTAAAATAGACCTCGTATTTCCAACGCCGTCCCGTCCGGGCAGCCCAGCGGTACATGCTGTGTAATCTCTCCGCCATCGATGCAAAGCAATGTGCCTTCGGATTCATGTTTGGCGTGGGTTCGCAATTCTACATGCGAAACTGCCGCAATAGAAGCCAGGGCTTCCCCACGAAATCCGAGAGATGCAATGTGGGACAAATCCTCGGCGTCTGAAATCTTGCTGGTTGCATGGCGTAAAAAAGCGTTTTCGCAATCTTCCGCCATAATTCCAGAGCCGTTGTCAATTACGCGAATGCAATCGATACCACCATTTTCAATTTCGATGGTGATTGCCGTCGCACCCGCGTCAACAGCGTTCTCAACCAACTCTTTGACGATGGAAGCCGGGCGTTCCACAACCTCTCCGGCTGCAATTTGATTTGCCACGTGTGGCGATAATACCCGAATATGTGCCATTTTTATCCCTTTTTAATTACTTTTTTCAATTGATAGAGCTCGTTGAGCGCTTCCAACGGCGAAAGGCTGTCCGGATCAATATTTGCAAGCTTTTTGAGAATCGTCTCGGCGACTGGATCCGGCTCAATAGCAAACAACGTTTCTTGTACCGCTGATTGCTGCAATCGTTTTGCTGCCTTTTTCGCGGTAATATCTGCCTTTTCAAGCTCATTTAGAATGTCGCGTGCGCGCATAAGCACGTCGTTTGGAATTCCGGCAAGCCGCGCCACTTGTATGCCAAAGCTCTTGTCCCCATGTCCTCGCACGATCTTCCGGAGAAATACAATATCCTCCCCAATCTCTTTGACGGAGATACGATAGTTTTTAACACCTTCGAGTTTCCCCTCTAGTTCAGTCAGCTCATGATAATGGGTTGCGAATAGGGATTTTGCGCCGCAGCGTCGTTTAGACGCAATGAATTCCAATACAGACCAAGCGATGCTCAATCCGTCAAAGGTGCTGGTGCCGCGTCCGATTTCATCCAAAATCAAAAGGCTATTTGGGGTCGCATTATTTAGAATATTGGCCATCTCACTCATCTCGACCATAAACGTGCTCTGTCCGGAAGACAGATCGTCGCTGGCGCCGATTCGTGTGAAAATGCGATCAACAATGCAGATATCTGCAGAAGCGGCTGGCACATAGGAACCGATCATTGCCATGAGCGTTATCAGCGCAACCTGACGCATGTACGTGCTTTTCCCCGCCATGTTCGGGCCGGTGATAATCAGAAGACGATTATCGGCGTTATCTAACAAGACGTCGTTTGGCACAAAATGCTCTTTTGTGGACTGTTCAATTACGGGATGACGTCCTGCCTCAATCGCAATTTTACCTTCTGTATTGATTGCGGGACGACAATACTTTTGCGCTGTAGCTACCTCCGCTAAGGATTGATAAACATCCAATTCTGCAAGAAGCGCAGCATTCTCTTGCAAACACTTTGTTACACCTAGTAAAACCTGTCGAATCTTCTGAAACAAATCGTATTCCAAAGAAATCAGACGCTCATGTGCGCCGAGAATTTTTTGTTCCATTTCTTTAAGCTCAGGCGTGATGTAGCGTTCTGCATTTGCCAGCGTTTGTTTTCGCTCATAATAATATGGAACGGCCGCCGTAAACGACTTTGTTACCTCGATATAATAACCAAATACACGGTTGAATCCAATTTTCAAGTTTTTAATGCCGGTGGATTCGCGCTCTGTAGCTTCAAAGCGTTCTAGCCAATCTTTACTGCCGGAACTGATTCTTCGAAGCTCGTCAACCTCGGCATGATACCCATCTCGAATGATACCGCCTTCCTTAACGCTGACGGGAGGTTCGTCACAGATGGCCGCGGCAAGAAGTCCCTTGATATCGTCCATGGGATTCAACTGCATACGAATTCGGGTCAGGGCATCTGCTTTCGTTTCACTGTGCAGCAGCGCGTTTATAATATTAGGAATCTGCCAAAGCGAATGCAATAATGCGATGCAATCCCGTCCATTGATACTGCCGTAGACAATTTTGCTCGACAGACGTTCTATGTCATAAACTTCCTTCAGGAGATCCTGCAGGGTCTTGCGTACCAGAAAATCGTCACATAGCAGCTGCACCGCATCTTGTCGTTGCACAATTTCACTCAGCGTCTGCAGGGGACGGTCGATCCAATCGCGCAGCATTCTTGAACCCATGCTGGTTTGTGTTCTGTTCAGCAGATACAGCATGGTATTTTTCTTGCTTGCGCCGGCGCGCAGTGGCTGCGTTAATTCAAGGTTTCTTCGTGTTGCCGCATCCAGCACCATATATGCGCTTCTATTGATTACCTTGATGGACTGTATGTGTGAAAGTGCGTTTTTCTGCGTTTCTTCCAGATACTGCATGAGCGCTCCGGCAGCGCGAACGCCGTCCTCACAATGGTCACAGCCAAAGCCTGTTAGCGATGCAACATTAAAATGGCGTTGTAAACGCTTGGCAGAAGAATCCAATAGAAATGATGGATCTGCAGCGCGTTCTAAATAGTATTGCGTTGAAAGCCGCTTCTTGAGCAGCTGTTGTTCAAATAACGCGTCGTTTGCAATTATTTCCGTCGGTTGAATACGCGCAAGTTCATCCGTAAGTTGACCATTAACGCTTTCCCCGTACAGCTGTTCGATATAAAAACCGCCGGTTGACACGTCTGCATAGGCAAGTCCAATGCCTCCATC
>CAZWUK010000049.1:0-287 GCA_964636685.1 uncultured Oscillospiraceae bacterium | reverse complement strand
TCCATCGCGGTACAGTATCGCAGCAATATAATTGTTTTTCCCCTCTTCCAGCATCTTTTCTTCGATGACTGTTCCTGGGGTAATGATGCGGATTACATCACGTTCTACAAGACCCTGTGCAAGCGCCGGATCCTCCATCTGCTCGCAAATGGCTACCTTGTATCCTTTGGCGATCAGGCGCGTAATATAGGTGTCTACCGAATGGTATGGTACGCCGCACATAGGAGCGCGGTCTGTCATACCGCAATCTCGACCAGTCAGTGTCAGTTCCAGTTCTCTGGATGCCA
>CAZWUK010000048.1:9929-16532 GCA_964636685.1 uncultured Oscillospiraceae bacterium | reverse complement strand
TTGGACGCTACTCCGAAACCGCTGTTGCGGCGCCGGATATCCATGCGCTTAGGGAGCTTTGCCGTCATCGCTTCTTCGTTGTGGACATGATCTCTGACCTCAAGCGCAAGGTCATTGCGCTGCTTGATCAGGTATTCCCCGAATACGAAAAGCTGTTCTCGGATACCTTTGGCGTAACCTCCGTGCAGCTCCTTGCGGAATACACCACACCCGAAGAAATTGTCGCCGTGGACACCGCCAAGCTTTGCGATTTGATCTTTCTTGCCAGTCGTGGTCGCTTCGGCTACGACAAAGCGGTTGAGATTCAAGACGTTGCGCGTAATTCCTTTGGCATCCTGCTTTCCTGCGATTCCATCGGCTTGTTGATCCGGCAGTATCTGGAACAAATTCAATCGCTTGAGCAGACCGTTTCTCGCATCGAGCAGGAGATTGCGCGCCTCTACGCCAAGTTCGATTCCCAGTTGACTACGATCACCGGCGTGGGTTCTGTACTGGCCGCCGTTATCCTCAGTGAGATCGGTGACATTTCCCGTTTTGAATCCTCCGCCAAGCTTGCCGCCTTTGCAGGCATCGATCCCACCGTCAAGCAATCCGGCGACTTCACGGGGACTCGCTGCAAAATGTCCAAGCGTGGCTCCCCTTACCTTCGCCGCGCCATCTGGCTTGCTTCCAACTCCGCAGCTTTCCACGACCCTGCGATCATGCAGCTTTATGCTAAGAAGCGTGCCGAGGGCAAATCTCACATGACCACGATGGGGCATATCTGCCGCAAAATGACCTCCATCATCTTCGCCGTCCTTCGTGACAACACCCCCTACGTTCCCGCTACTTCGTCAAACTGATACTTGACTTTTCATAGCTGGTCTTTTGTAACAACTCACTATACCAAATTACGCGGCGTTCGGCAACCTTTTCCTGCTCTCGTATTCGCCGTCAATCCAGCAATTGGGGGAGTGGCGGAGCGCGCATTCTGTGATATAATACAAAAAGAAAAGGAAGGAGCGCACAATGCGGGTCGGTATACTGGGCGGGACATTCAATCCGGTGCATAACGCACACATCGAAATGGCAAAGCTTGCAATGCGGTACGCGTCTTTGGAGCGAGTGCTGCTGATGGTTGCCGCCGATCCGCCGCACAAAACGGTTGCCGACGGCGTTGACGGCGCGGTTCGCTTCGAAATGACGCAGCTTGCCCTTGCCGGACAGGACGGACTGGAGGCATGCGATCTGGAATTGCAGCGCGGCGGCAAGAGCTATACTGCGCAAACGCTGGAAGCGTATCATGCGGCACATCCGGAGGACGAGCTGTTTTTGCTGGTGGGCAGCGATATGCTGCGCGATTTCCCGACATGGTATCATCCGGAACGCATTACGGCGCTGGCGACGATTCTTTGCATCCGCCGCAACGGGCAGTCGGGCGGCGAGAACGCCGCGGCTGAAACGATCCGTACCGCTTTTTCCGGCAGGGTGCAATTGATTCCGGAAATGGTATCAAATATATCGTCCACACAGATTCGGGCGGATGTGGAAGCGGGACTTCCCATTTCCCGGCTTGTACCGGCGGCTGTGGCGCAATATCTTTATGAAAAGGGGATTTACTTTTCCCGGGAAACGCAAGAGATGCAGAGCCGACTCGCGCAAATGCTTACCGAAAGGCGCTTTCGTCATTCCATGGGCGTCGTACAGAGCGCAGCCGAGCTTGCCGCGCTGTGGAATGTTGACCCGAAGAAAGCGCAGACCGCCGCCTTACTGCATGACTGCGCAAAATATATGCCGGAGCAAAAACGCGCGGTCTATGCGGGCGATGATTATGAGATCGCATCCGTTACACACGCATTTGCGGGCGCCGTTGTTGCAAAGACACAATTTGGGGTGCGGGACGACGCGATCCTGCGCGCGATCCGTTTGCACAGCACCGGAGATGCGGACATGACAAGGCTCGAAATAACGGTTTTCCTCGCGGATGTGATTGAACCAAACCGTGATTTTGACGGCGTGGAGGCGTATCGCAGCAAGATCGCGGAGGGGCCGGAGGCGGCAATGCGCTTTGCGGTGACCTGTACGATGCAGGTGGTCAAGCGAATGCGGTTTCAGCTGCACCCCGCGACGGAGCGGGCGTATCATTATTTTACTGGACAAAAAAAGGAGGTTTTGCATTGAAGGACACGATTAAGGAACAGGCACTGGGATTGTGCGAAATACTGTACAACAAAAAGGCACTGGATATCATGGCGATTCACGTTGGAGACAAGACGATCATCGCCGATTGGTTTGTCATTGCAAGCGGACGCGCTGTGCCGCAGATCAAGGCGCTGTGCGACGAGGTGGATGAAAAATGCGGAGCGCTTGGGCTGGAGGTGCGCCGCAGGGAAGGGTATGGCGACGGACGTTGGATCGTGCTTGACTTCGGTGATATCCTGCTGCACATTTTCCATCCGGAGGAACGGCGCTATTATAGCGTAGAGCGGCTCTGGAACGAGGATAACGGCGCCATCCTCTATGACGACGCCTATGATGCAGAGCGGCATCCTGCGACTGAGCTTCGCGAATAAGCGTTCCGCACATCGTTTTAAAATAGCGCAAAAAGCATGGCGCCGCTGGATCGGGATCTGTAAAAAAGCGGCAGCCATGCTGCTTTTTGCGGCTATTTCCATTTTGGGACGCTGTTCTCAGACGCAGCAGATCGTGCGCGTTCCGGAGCCGGCAGCCCATGCTCATGAAAGCCGCAGACCGGCGACGATGGTAGCGCTCACAAATCGGCCGGTTATGCGTGAAAAACTACCACCTATTGAAAAACGTTGGAAATCCGGGGCAAATGCCTTTATGCTGTAGCTGTAACAAGAAGGAGGGGTGTGAATGCAGATTGAGATCCAACTCGACAAAGACTGCAAAGAGCCGAAGATCATTGTGGTAGCAGACATGATGACGGAGGAAATTCACGGGATCCTGAAAAAGCTCGCAGAGGAGCAGCCTAAAATGATCGCCGGCTTTCAGGAGGATATTGCGGAGGTGCTGGAACCGAACGATATTTACCGCATCTTTGCCGCCAGTAGCCGGGTGTTTGCCGAAACAAATCATGGCGAATATGCTCTGCGGCTGCGCCTGTACGAAATAGAGCAGCGGTTGGACAGCGCTTTGTTCGTGCGCATATCCAATTCTGAGATCATCAACCTGAAAAAAGTCCGCGGATTTGATTTGAGTTTTGCCGGGACGATTTGCGTTACGCTCTCCAACGGGGCGATAACCTATGTTTCAAGGCGATATGTTGCCAAAATTAAACAAGTATTGGGAATATGAGGTGGTAGAAATGAAAAAACGATTGATTGAGCGGGGACTTTTGGGATTTCCCCTTGGGATTGCACTCGGCTTTGTAATTACCGTACTGATCTCCGCTTGCATCGGGGACGGGGTCTTTTATCCGGTTACGCCGGAGCTGCTCGCTGCGTTGGGAAATGAACTGAACGCTGTTGCTCTGCAAACGCTTCTTTGCGGCGTCATGGGCTCTGCATTTGCGACGGCGTCGATTGTTTGGGAGATTGATTCGTGGAGTCTCGCCAAGCAAAGCGGGATCTATTTTGCAATTGCTTGTGTGGCGATGCTCCCCACGGCCTATGTTGCAAACTGGATGCGGCATTCCGTCGTCGGTGTGCTTTCGTATATCGGTATATTTGTTGCGATCTTTCTATTTGTTTGGTTGATACAGTATTTTGGCTGGAGAAGAAAAATCAAAAAGATGAACGAGCGCGTGAAAAATAGCCAGACCGTCAAATGAGCGCATATGAAATTCGGGCGTTGCCGCTGATAGAACGGTAATGCCCGAAAGCATTTTCAGGAAGCGGCAGGATCATAACGCTTTTGCATGATTCTGTCTGTGAAGTATCAGCAGCAGCGCCAAAAGATTCGGCAGCGCCATCAAGGCGTTGAATCCCTCGGACAGTCTCCAGAGGAGGGACAGCCGGAGCGTGCAGCCCAGAAGGATGCAGATGAGAAAAACGATCTGATACGGACGCGCCGCCTGTTTGCCGAACAGGTACGCGGCGCATTGGCTGCCATACAGACAAAAGGACAGGATGCTGCAAAAAGCGAACAGCAGCAGCATCACGGCAAGGAAGCCGTTGGCAAGCACCGGCGGAAACACGCTGCAAAACGCTTCCGAAGCGACGGCGGCATTCTTCGAGCTGTCGCCGTAGGGCAGGGGAATCCCGGAAGCAAGCACTGTGATTGCCGTAAACGTACAGAGCACGATGGTATCCAAGAATACCTCGAATATCCCGAACAGCGCCTGTTTTTCCGCCGATCGTTCGGTTGATAGCGCATGTGCCAGCGCAGCGGTTCCAAGCCCCGCCTCATGCGTAAAGACGCCGCGTGTCACGCCGATACGAAAAACGGTCAGGAACCCGAATGTTCCGCCGAGTGCCGACGGTGCGGTGAATGAAAAGGCGCTGCTGAAAATACTTGAGATGGCAGGAAGGATGCGAGCGGAATTTCGAATCAGAATCGCGCCGCAGCCACCGATATACAATACGCTCATCAGCGGGACAAGCAGCGAAGCCACACTGCCGATTCGCTTTGCGCCACCCAGAACGACGATGCCGGAGAGCAGCGCTACGCCGATCCCAAGACAGAGCCTCCAATGCGCCGGCAGCCTCGGAGAGATGGAAAGCAGCAGCTGCTCGGCAGACTCGGCGATTGTTCCCGCCTGTACAAAGTTTCCCATGCCGATCGCTGCAAGCATGGCGCATCCGGCATAGAGCCGGCTCAAGAAGCGCCACCTTGGGGGAAGCGCATTGTCGATATATCCCATTGGGCCGATTGAGCGCGGACGTTTGGGGGAACGGCAGGAGAGCGCGAGAAAGATCTCAAGGTACTTGACCGCCATGCCAAAGAACGCGCCGATCCACATTTAAAAAAATGGCGCCCGGCCCGCCGAGCAGAATCGATCCGCAGACGCCGGCGACATTTCCCGTGCCGAGCGTGGCCGCAAGCGAGGTTGACATCGCAGCAAAGGGAGAAACCCCGCTTTTTGCATGTCTGTCTGCGAAAAACGGCGCGGCAAGCGAAGCGGCGAATCGACGCAGCTGTATTCCTCGCAGGCGGATCGTGATCCATACGCCGGACAATAGCAACAGCAGCGACACGGCAAAGTCCATGACAGTCACACCCCAATGTGCTATACTTATGCGCATGGAGCAGACAAAACGACCGGAAATCAAAAATGGAAACAGAGAATCTACAGTTGTACAGCTCATCCGATACGCCGTAGTGGCGTTTCTTGGATTTGCCGCCGATTATGCCCTTCTTGCATTGCTGACACAGATATTCCGGATTCATCATCTTGTGGCGGTTCCCATCGCATTCCTGATCGGACTGACGGTTAACTATGCGCTGGGGATTGTGTTTGTATTTCATCGCGGCAGGATTTCCGTTCCGGCAGAGCTTTCGGTCTTTTTGCTGATTTCGCTTGCCGCATTGGGAATCACCGAGCTGACCGTGTTTTTGATGACGGATGTTTTCGGTATCTCCGTGCTGCTTTCAAAAATAGCGTCGGGCATTCTTTCCTTCCTGTGGAATTTTACAGCGAGAAAGCTTTTTCTTTATCAAAAATAGCATCGGAAGCTGTATACCGTATGGGTTTATGGAAGGCAGGCGTGGCGTCCAAGCCAAGAAAACGGGGTAAAATAGAAAACAGGCGGCAGTGCGTAATACGCACTGCCGCCTTGCGCTTTTGGGATGCTTAAGGCCGATCCTCCGGGTTGACGTAGGGCGTTGGCGTCACCGTCACGGCGGTTCCGACCGTTTTCTTCTCAGTAATTGCCGCGTAGGTATCCGTATACAGCAATTCGGAACTGTCCAGCTTGTCGTTGACATATTTGTCAAGATACACTTCTACAATATAGCCGTTACGCGCGGCCGCGGTAATCTGTTCATAGCCGACCGGCTGCTTTTTATCCTCCGTAATGATCGGCTCTCCCGGTAACAGCTCCTCGATGGACACGCTGCGCGGCACGTAGGTGACGCCTTCCGGCAATGCCTCGCCGTAGATGGCGATGGTAATGTCGCGCTTTCGGGAGGAAGATTTCTTGTTTTGGGAGGTATACGCGAAAATGTACAGCGGATACTCCGTTACATTTTTGAATTTAAAGTCAATGTGCCCCGTATCAACGGTCGCATCCAGCCCAAGCTCCACGTAAGAGGAGGGGATGGAGTGCTGACGACGCTTGACAATCTCGATGTTGGGATAGCACCGCAAGAGCGCATCGTAGAGCGTGGTGCTGACCTGGCAAATGCCGCCGCCGTACTGAAGCGTAAAGCGATCGCCGCCAAAGATGCCGTTTGCCTGCTTCCAGCCGTTTTCTTCATTGCGGTCGCCGACCGTACCGTTGAAGCTGAAGGTTTTGCCCGGTTTAATGACCACACCGTTGAGCAGGTCTGCGCCCTTTTGCACGTTGAAGGCACGGTTGGGGATCATAATATCCCGCTGCTCCTGCGTATCCTCGGCGGTTCCCTTGGAGTCGTAAGTCGTTGTGAAGGTTGCGAGCAATGTGGTATGCGCCTTGATGTCTTCCACTGTAGTGGTCGGCTCCTGCGTGGTCAGCACCGGCG
>CAZWUK010000048.1:0-9829 GCA_964636685.1 uncultured Oscillospiraceae bacterium | reverse complement strand
AAAGAGAAAATGATTCGCAACCATCCACAGGGATTTTACCAAACGTTCACGATGTGCTACAATACCGGTGGAGGAAAAAGAGATGTTTCATATTGTATTGGTAGAGCCGGAGATCCCGCAGAATACGGGAAATATATCAAGAACCTGCGCCATTACGGGCGCGGCGCTGCATTTAGTGCGTCCGCTGGGATTTTCTGTTGATGATAAGCAGCTCAAACGCGCAGGTTTGGATTACTGGAAGGATCTGGATCTGACATATTACGACAGCTTTGACGAGGTGCTGCAAGCGCACGCCAATGCGCGCTTTTTTTATGCTTCTACGCATGCGCACAACAATTACGCACAACAGCAATACCGGGACGGCGATTTTTTCGTGTTTGGCAAGGAGACGGCGGGACTGCCGAAGACGCTTTTGCAGGAGCATGCCGACGCTGCGATTCGGATTCCTATGGGACATACGCAGCGTTCGCTGAACCTGTCCAATTCGGCTGCGATTGTTTTGTACGAAGCGCTGCGCCAGACCGGCTTTCCGGGACTCGATTGACCGCAAAGCCGCAGGATGTGGCATAAAATCATAAAAAAACAGTTGCAAAACCACAGGGTGCATGGTAGAATAGTCATGTTCGATTTTTGATAAGGAGGTGGACTTTAGATGGGTAAGTATTGTGAAGTCTGCAACAAGGGTGTTATGTCCGGTAATCTGGTAAGCCACTCAAACCGCAAGACCAAACGTGGTTGGGCGCCGAACATCCAGAGCGTACACGTCGTTGTCGACGGAAGAACGCAGAAGATGAACGTTTGCACCCGTTGCCTCCGTTCCGGCAAGGTTGTCCGCAGCGTCTGAGCGCGAACTGTACGAAAAGAAAGACTGTGCATCTGCACAGTCTTTTTCTATCCCGCTGATAGGGCTTGCCTGCCAGCGGGATGCGTTTCAAAATCAGAGCGCCATTTCTCCCAGACGCTTGTTCATTGTTTTTTCGACGGCGTTGAGAATATTCTCATAGCCGGTGCAGCGGCACAGATGCCCGGATAGAAGCTTGCGCAGCTCGTCGCGCGAATACCGTTTGCCGCTTTCCAAAATTTCCACGGCGGTCATGATAAAGCCGGGGGTGCAGAATCCGCATTGCACGGCGGCTTCGTCAATGAATGCCTGCTGAATATCGGAAAGCTCGCCGTTCGGCCCAAGCAGGCTTTCAAGCGTGCGGATACTCTTTCCGTCCGCCCAAACGGCAAGGTAGATGCAGGAGTTGAAGCATTCCCCGTCGATCAGCACGTTGCAGGCTCCGCATTCGCCGACCTCGCAGCCTTTTTTGACGGAGGTGAGACGAAAGTCGTTGCGCAGCATGTCCGTGAGCGAAGCGCGCACGTCAATGACCTTTTCGACCGGTCTTCCGTTGATGATACATTTCACCAGTTGCGTTTGCATTACAGTGTACCTCCTGCCTGACGAATGGATTCCGTAAGCGCGCGCTTTGCCAATTCTTCTGCCAGATGCACGCGGAATTCTTTTGTGGCGCGCCAGCTGGTTCTGGGATTGATGTCCAACAGCGCGGCCTTGCCAAAAGCGGCAACGGTTTCTTCGCTGACCGACTGTCCTTTTGCGGCGGCCTCCGCGGAAGGCGCGCGCATCGGAACAGGACCAGCAACGCCATAGGCGATACGCGCGTCTACGATGGTTTTTTTGTCATCGGAGAGTTTGACATTGACCGAGCAGCCGGTGGTAGCAATGTCCATGGCGTTTCGCATGGCGTACTTAATGTAGTGCCCCGTGTAGCCTTCGTAGCTTTCCCGCCGAATGAGAATGGCCGTCAAAAGCTCATCGTGTGCAAGCGCGACCTTTCCGGCAGAAATATAGAATTCGCGGATGGGAAGCTGGCGAATGCCGTCCGGCCCGGTGATTTCCATGATGGCGTCCCAGGCGTGCAGCGTAGAAGCAGAATCCGCGCTGGTCACGCCGTTGCAGGTGTTGCCGCCGATGGTGCCGATGTTGCGAATCTGCGGACCGCCGACCATATCGACCGCTTCACCCAGAACGTTGATGTACTGCTGGATGATGGGATCCTTCGTGATATGGGAAAAGCTTGTCAGCGGCAGAATGCGGATTGTACCGTCGTCATCCATGGAGACGCCGCGCAGCGCGTCGATTTTGTAGATGCTCACAAGCTCCGCACCGGCAAGCTTTCCTTCGCGCATCTGAATCAGTACGTCGCTGCCGCCGGCAATGATCTTTGCTTGTGGATGCTCGGACAGCAGGTTTATCGCTTCCTGTACGGAGTGTGCTTCGTACAGTGCCTTCATGTCATACATGCTCGTATTCCTCCTTCGTTACAGCAAGCCTTCTTCGGTGAACCGCTCAAACAGTACATGCGGCGTCATGGGCGCCTTATTGACCGATACGCCCGTGGCGTTCAGGATCGCGTTGCGGATGGCGGGCGCGCCGGGGCAGGCAGGGGGTTCGCCCAACGCCTTTGTGCCAAACGGACTTGTGGGTTCCGGGTTCTCGACAAACAGCGCGCCAAGATCCGGATGATCCATCATGGTTGAGAGCTTATAGTCGAGCAGATTGTTGTTGAGCGGACGACCGGTCTTTTGGTCAAAGAGCAGCTGCTCCGACAAACCGTAACCGATTGCCATACTCATGCCGCCGTGCACCTGCGCCTGCGCCAGCTGCGGATTGATTAGACGACCGCAGTCGTGTACATTGACGATATTGACAAGCTTCACCTTGCACAGCGGAACATCGACCTCCACCTCCGCAAAGCAGCAGCCGAAGGAATAGGCGTTCGATTTGATCTGGTAGGTGCTCTCCGCGGTCAGATGCTCGCTGTGGGTCATAGAATAGAGCGCCTCGGTCGCAAGATCGCCCAGCGACATCAACTCGCGTCCGTCCGTGGTGCGCACGATCATGCCGTCTACGATATCAAGCTGATCTCTTTGCATGCGGGTCAGTTCCTCGGCATAGGCAAGGATGCGCGCTTTGAGCAGCTCGCCGGTTTGCTTGATGGAGAAACCGCCGATGTAGGTTTGGCGCGAAGCATAGGCGCCGGTACCAAAGGGGGTAATGTCGGTGTCCTGCGTGGAGATCACGTGCACGTTTTCAACCGGAATGCCAAGCGTTTCTGCCGCCATCTGTGCATAAACGGTGTCACAGCCCTGACCGATTTCGGTTTCACCCGTCATGAGCTGGATCGAACCGTCCTGATTGAGTACCATCCGGCAGGAAGAGCTCTCGAGCGAGATGGGCCAAACCGCTGTGTTGTACCAAAATACTGACATGCCGATGCCATGACGGATCGAACCCGTCTGATTCTGATATTCGGCAAGCTTCCGGTCATAATCGATGTATTCTTTTCCTTTTTCAATACACTGATTGAAGGAATCGAAGAAGTTTTCGTTCTTCGAGAATCCGTCCACATAGCCGACCGGCATGAGGTTCTTCCGGCGGAAGGCAATCGGTTCGATGCCGAGCGCCTTTGCAACGTCATCAATGTGACTTTCCCCCGCAAACATCGCCTGCGGAATGCCGTAGCCGCGCATTGCGCCTGCCGCGGGCAGGTTGGTAAACACCGAATAGGCGTCGCATTCAACGTTATCGCAGGGATACAGCTGCGGGAAAGCACCCATGCCCTTGGCGACAACGCCGTGACCGTGGGATGCGTAAGCGCCCTGATTGGAGAAGCATTCCAGCTTTCTTGCGGCAAATGTACCGTCCGGGCGTACCCACGAAATGATATGGCTGCGGATGGCGTGGCGAACGCGGTTCGAGACGAATGTTTCTTCTCGCGATACGTCAAGCTTGACGAGCCGCCCGCCAACCTGCGTGCAAAGGTATGCGCACAGGGGCTCATACAGCGCATCCTGCTTGTTTCCGAAACCGCCGCCGATGTAGGGCTTTACAATGCGCACGTTGCCCCACGGCATGCCCAGCGCCTGACCGACCACGCGCCGCACGATGTGGGGAATCTGCGTGGAGGAGACGACGACCAGCTTGCCGCTTTCCTGGCTGGCAAAGCAGATATGATTTTCAATGTGGCAATGCTGAACGATCGGCGTATCGTACCAACCCTCGATCTTCAGCAAGCCCGGCTCCCGAATGGCGTCCTCATAGCTTCCCTTGCGAATGGAGGTGTGCTTGAGGATGTTGTCCGGAAATTCGTCGTGAACAACGGGTGCGCCAGCTTCCATGGCCTTTTGCGGGTCAAGGACAAAGGGAAGCTCGTCATACTCAATTTTCAGCGCGCGTACCGCCTGCTGCGCAGCGACGTCGTTTTCCGCTACGACGGCGGCAATGTCGTCGCCGTAATAGCGAACATGCCGGTTTAAGAGCAGCCGGTCGGCAACGTCCTGATGCGCCGGATCGGTTGACCAGGGATGTCCTGCCGTTGGGAAGGGAAGGTTGGGTACGTCAAAGCAGGTGACGATTTTTACCACACCGTCGATGCGGGCGGCTTCCGAGGTATCGATATGCCGCACCATGCCGTGGGCGATGGTTGCGTGGCAGATGCGCACGACCAGCGCGCTTGCGTCCGCCAGATCGTCCGTATAACGTGCTCTGCCGGTTACTTTGTCAAATGCGTCAACACGCTTAACACTTTTTCCTACGCTCATGCAAACCTCCAGACCGTATGTTAATCTTCCTGTTTGTTGATAAACTGCATTTTTGTAACGTCGAACATGCCCATATCCGTCAGTCGTGCGGCGGGGATGACGGGGAGGGCGATAAACGACAGTGTAATGAAGGGATCCGAGCCCGTGACGACGCCGAGATCCCGAACCGCCTTGAGCAGTGCCTGCTGATTCTTGAGGATATGCTCGAGCGGCGCGTCGCTCATCAGACCTGCAACGGGCAGAGGAAGCTTTGCCAGCACTTTGCCGCCGCTGACAACGACATAGCCGCCGCCGCATTCCTCCAGCGTGCTGATAGCGACAAACATGTCCATGTCGTTGTCGCCGCAGACGATCAGATTGTGCGAATCATGCCCGACGGTGGTGGCGATGGCGCCGTTTTTGAGCGGCAGCCCGCGCAGAATGCCAAGACCGATGCGCCCGGAGGCGTGATGCCGCTCGACAACAGCCAGCTTCAAAAGTCCGTCCGAGGGGACGAACAGACCGTTGGCGGACTGGACTTCTTCGCAATCCAGCGCAGTCGTTAATTCGTTGGGCAGAAGCCGGATGATCGGCATTTTGCCATTCACCGGCAAATCCAGCGAGGTCGGCTTGCGCGGGGCAAGATGCACGCTGTTATAGATCTTGGGATCGGGCTTGAGCATCGTATCGACGTCGGGATGGAAAACCTGACCGCCCGTAATGACCGTGATGGGATTGAAGTCGGTCAGATTATCAAAAAGAACCATGTCCGCACGGTAGCCGGGGGCGATAGCGCCGTAACCGCGCAGTCCGTAGGTATTTGCCGTATTGAGAGTCGCCATTTGGATTGCCTGCATGGGAGAGATCCCGTTTGCAACCGCGCGGCGCAGAATGTAGTTGATGTGTCCTTCCGACCGAATGTTTTCCAAATGCTTGTCATCGGTACAGAACATCATGCGGCGGGTGGGGAGGTGGTCTTTTGCAATGCTTTGCATGATGCCTTCGATTGCGCGGGAGGCGGAGCCAAGCCGCAGATGGATGCGCATACCGTTTCGCAGCTTTTCCTTCACTTCGTCATAGCGCATACATTCGTGATCGGTATGCGGGCCTGCCACGCAGTAGGCATTCAACAAATCGCCCGACAATAACGGCGCATGACCGTCGATCGGACGATTTTGAAACAGTTCCAGTTTGTCGAGCATTTCGCCGTCGCCCGTGGTCGCGGCGACATAGTCCATGACTTCGCCAAGCCCAAGAACGCGGGGATGGGAGAGAAATTGCTCCATGTCTTTTGCAGTGAGCTTCGCGCCGCTGGTTTCAAACGCGGTGCACGGAACGCACGAGGGAATCATCATAAACACGGAAAGGGGGAGCCATTCTGTTTGATCGAGCATATACTGAATGCCGTCCGTACCGCAGACGTTGGCGATTTCATGCGGATCTGCGATAATGGCTGTCGTGCCCTTTTGTAATATGACGTTTGCAAAACGGGAGGGGTGCGCCATGGAGGATTCGATATGGACATGACCGTCGATCAGACCGGGGGTCAGATAGGCGCCTTCTGCATCGATTTCCTCCCGACCGGAATACGAACCGATCCCGAGGATAACGCCGTCCCGAATGGCAACGTCGCCATGGATGATCTCTTCGGTAAACACATTTACGATGTTTGCGTTCTTGATGACAAGTGCTGCATTGCGGTTTGCGGCGTTAAGAATGGTCGCGCGCAATCTTGACTTATTCAAATTCGTTTCACCCACCTTTAAATTAGTATAACATAATAAAAAAAATTTAGAATCCCCCTGACGTTATATTTTTAAAAGAATAACACATGCAATGCTTTTATACGATAAACGGGGGGCTTTTGCGAAATCCCGCCGGGAAGAATGACGCTTTTATGTCCCTTGTGAGAACATTAAAACCGTGCTACAATCAAAAAAAAGAACTGTATTTGCGGGAGAAACGGATTGGCGGGAGGGAGCAAACGATGCGGACTTTAATCAAAAATGGATTGGTCGTATCCTCGGATGCGGCGGAGTATGCGGATATTCTTGTGGTTGATGGGAAAATACGCTGCATTGCCGAGCAGATTGACGACGCGGCAGATGAAGTGATCGACGCCAAGGACTGCATGATCTTCCCCGGATTCATCGATACGCACACGCATTTTGACCTGGATCTCGGCGTGACGGTTACGGCGGACAATTTTGTGACCGGCACAAAGGCGGCGCTTCTCGGCGGTACGACCACGGTGCTGGATTTTGCGACGCAGGATCGCGGCATGACCATGCAGGACGCGTTTGACCTGTGGACGAAGAAAGCAGAGGGCAGCAGCTGCAACTACGGATTTCATATGGCGGTTTCCGAATGGAACGAGGCGCGTGCGGCGGAGATGGACAAGATGATCGAGCAGGGCGTCACGTCGTTTAAGATGTATATGGTTTATGATACCATGCGCGTGGACGACGGCGCGATCTATACCGCCTTGCAGCAGGCAGCCGCCAAAGACTGCCTGATCGGGGTGCACTGCGAGAATTATGATTTGCTTCAGGCACGCATCCGCGAGCTGAAGGCGCAGGGACATCTCGATCCGACCGCACACCCCTTGGCAAGACCAAATGCGGTGGAGGCAGAGGCAGTTTCGCGCCTGATGCGGATTGCCGAGCTTGCAAACGCACCGGCGTGGGTCGTGCACCTCTCCACGTCGGAGGGACTTGAGGAAGCACGTGCCGCACGCGCGCGGGGACAGGAGGTGTATCTGGAAACCTGCCCGCAGTATTTGGTGCTGGACGACGGCTGCTATGGAGCGGCGGACGGTGAAAAATTCATCATGTCGCCGCCGTTAAGAAAGAAAAAAGACAACGACGCGTTGCTCTTGGCGATGCGACAGGATGAGATTGATGTGATCGGTACGGATCACTGCTCCTTTACCATGAAACAGAAAGCGCTGGGGAAGGGCGATTTCTCCAAGGTTCCAAACGGTGGCGCCGGCGTTCAAAATCGAGCGGCGCTCGTCTACACTGTCGCCGTACATACCGGACGCATTTCGATAACGCAGATGGCGGCGCAGCTTTCTGAAAACGCCGCAAAGCTGTTTGGCATGTTCCCGCAAAAGGGCGTTCTGCGCGCCGGCAGCGATGCGGACATTGTGATATTTGATCCGGCGGCGCATCAAACGATCTCCTGGCGGGCGAACGCGCATCATTGCGACAATTCACCCTATGAGGGCATAGAGACGGTCGGTGCGGTACGGGATGTGCTCATCGGCGGCGTCCGTGCGGTCGCAGAGGGCGAGCTTGTCAAACCGGGACAGGGGAAATACGTGTTCCGAAAACCGTCTGCACGGTATCGAAAAAAATGCGACTGAGCTGCGTATTGCTTGCCGCCGGCAACAGCGTGCGCTTCGGGGTCGAGAACAAGCTTCTTGCCCTTGTGAACGGAAAAATGCTAATCGATTATGCGTTGGAACTGCACGGCGACATTTTCTATGAAGAGAAAATCCTTGTGACGCAGGCGGGCTTTGCCAAGATCCATTCACGAGCAAAAAAATGGGGATTTGAAATTGTCGTCAACCCCCAGCCGGAGCGTGGAATTGGTTCCAGCGTTTCCTGCGCTGTCGGTGCGCTGCACAAGCGTGTGGACGGCGTGTTGTTTGCCGTGTGCGATCAGCCGTATTTGAAAGCGGAGACGGTGCTGCGCTTGATCGATGCGTTTTACGCCGAACCAAACTGCATTATAGCGCTCGGAGATGAAACGCGGCGGGGGAATCCCGTCATTTTCCCACAGAGATGTTTTGCGGATCTGTCCGGACTGAACGGAGACGTCGGAGGCAGCGCCGTGATTCGGATGTATCCGGCGCTTTTGCGCCTGTCGCCGGTGAGCGACCCGATGGAGTTGCTGGACATAGACACAAAAATGACGAAATGAGGCGTTGCTATGCTGACAATTTTTAAAGGACATATTGTTGACGCACCAAAGCTTGGACAATTGCGCGTGACGGAAAATGGTTATCTTGTAACCGAGGACGGCGCAATTACTGGCGTATATGAGAATTTGCCGGAGCGCTTTTGCGGCGTTCCGGTGACGGATTACGGCGATAGACTGATTCTGCAATCTTTTTGCGATATGCACCTTCATGCCCCGCAGTACCCGATGGTCGGGATGGGAATGGATCTGCCGCTTCTGGATTGGCTCAATACCTATACCTTCCGAACGGAAGCAAAATTCTCCGATCTCGATTATGCGGAGAAGATGTATCGGCGGCTTGCACGGGAACTGATCGACAACGGTACGACACGAGTCTGCATGTTCTCCTCCCTGCATACGGACGCCACGCTGCTTTTGATGCGGATTCTTGAGGACGCCGGGATTACAGGCTATGTCGGAAAAGTCAACATGGATCGAAACAGCGCGCCGTATTATCAAGAGACGACGGCGGAATCCAAGCGCGAAACGCTGCGCTGGCTGGATGCCTGCGCGGAATTTCAAAATATTCGTCCCATACTCACGCCAAGATTCACACCGTCCTGCACGGATGAATTGATGGCATGGCTCGGCGCGCTTGCCAAGGAACGCGGTCTGTATGTGCAGTCGCATCTGTCGGAAAACCTTGCCGAGATCGACTGGGTCAAGCAGCTCCATCCGGATTGCCCGCAGTATTGGGAAAGCTACGCAAAATACGGATTGTTTGGCGATCATACGGTTATGGCGCATTGCGTGCATTCCGACGTGAGAGAGCGAGCAGCGATGCGGGAAAGCGGCGTGTACGTCGCGCATTGCCCCGATTCCAACATCAACCTGTACAGCGGATTTCCGCCGATCCGCGATATGCTGGATGAAGGCGTTCGCGTGACGCTCGGATCCGACATCGCAGGCGGCGCGCTGTTGCCGATGCCGCAGGTGATTACCGCTGCGATTCGCATGTCCAAAGCAAAACGCGTTTCCACAAACTGGAAAACGCCGTTTTTGACAGTCGCCGACGGATATTATTTGGGAACAACGGCAGGTGCGGCATATTTTGGCGCCGGAAACGGTTTTGCACAGGGCGACATGCTGCATGCGATTGTTGTGGACGATTCAGACTTTGCAGAGCAAACCGGACTTTCCGTCAAGGAACGCTTTGAGCGCAGCCTCTATATGCTGCGCAGCGACAATATACTTGCGGTTTACAGCAACGGGAAAAAGCTCAAATAAATGTTTCCGTTTTGCACATCCTAACGTTTGTTAGGATGTGTTTTTCATT
>CAZWUK010000047.1:0-16813 GCA_964636685.1 uncultured Oscillospiraceae bacterium | reverse complement strand
TCCAGATCGTGCGTAATGCAGCCCACGGTCAGCCCCAGAAAACGATGGATCTTGCCCATCCACTGCGCGTCGCGCTTGGCAAGATAATCATTGACCGTAACGATATGCACGCTCTTGCCCGAAAGTGCGTTAAGATATGCCGGAAGGGTCGCCACAAGTGTTTTGCCTTCGCCGGTTTTCATCTCTGCGATTCGTCCCTGGTGCAGCACCATACCGCCCAAAAGCTGCACGTCAAAGTGCCGCATCTCCACAGTGCGAACAGCGGCTTCCCGCACGGCGGCAAACGCCTCGCACATAATATCGTCCAGCGTCTCGCCGGCGGCCAGACGCGCCTTGAATTTATCCGTCAGCGCGCGAAGCTCCGCGTCCGACAGCTTCTGCATTTCCGGCTCCAGCTCGTTGATCCTTGCCACATACGGCCGAAGTTTTTTCAGCCGTCCTTCGCTGGTATTGCCAAGCAGCTTGTCAACAAATCCCATGAAAGTTCTCCTTTTGCATAATAACCTAATGTAAAAGTATAGCAGGAAAAAGCTTCAAAAGCGAGAGCGTTTACCGAAACTTTGCCTTTTTGACAAAAATTTTACGATCCCGCCCATCTTTTCATGCTATACTGTAAAAACTGACGGGAAATAAGGCGGTCATTCTCCCGATATACGGCGCTTTACGGTTGACCGCTTGCAATGCAAATAAGCTTCTGTTTTTCAGGCGCGCACCGTCGCTGTAAGCAATCGATCCATGCTGCAAGGAGGATTTTTATGATACGCAATATGGTTTTTGACATGGGCAACGTCTGTCTGGTTTTCGACCCGGATCTGCATATCTCGCCCTACGTGGATAACGAAGAAGATCACCGTGCCATCCATAAGGCGCTGTATGAATCCAGGGAGTGGATACAGGCGGACGCAGGCGAGATCTCTGCCGACGAAGTGGTGTCCCGTGTGCGCAAGAACCTCCCCGAACGCCTTTGGGGAACGCTCGAACGCGTCTACGATAACTGGCCCAAGCACTGGGTGGAAATCCCCGAAATGACGCGGCTGATTGCCGAAATCAAGCAGGCGGGCTATCAGGTATACCTGCTATCAAACGCCAGCACACGCTTTCGCAGCTACTATAAAAACTTTCCGGTGTTTGACGCGTTTGACGACTTTTTTATCTCCGCGGAAGAAAAGTGCTTAAAACCCCATGCGGATATTTACGAGAAATTCTGCAAAAAATTCTCTCTGCAACCCGAAGAATGCTTCTTTGTAGACGATATGCAGGAAAACATTCGGGGCGCCAAGGCTTACGGCATGGACGGGTATGTGTTTGACGATCTTGACGCAAAGCGTCTCCGCGCCTGCCTTGTGGAAAAAGGTATTCTGAAGAAATAATCCGTTCTATACAAATACAAAACGCTTTTCTCTTTGCGCGGGAGAAAGGCGTTTTTTAGGTTCTTTCTACAAAAAATCGACCGTCTTTTGCGGTCGCTCTTTGCTCGGATTTGTTTATGGTATTGTGTTTCTGACAAGTATTAGTCCTCGGCAAGCACATACCGGCAAAGCGCGGCAATGCCCTCTCCCGTCTTTGCGCTGACGAGAAATACCTGCTCTGCGCCCGCTTCCAGCAGACAGCTTTTGGCGTCCTCGATCATCTGCGGATCGGTCGCCGTATCGATCTTTGTCACAACGCCCACCGCCTCGCAGCCAAAGCAGGCGTTGAGCATCGGCGGAAAGCTTGTGTCCGGATCGTCTGCCGCCTGCACCAGCAGCAGCGCGTCCGCGTCAAGCGCCGTCACAATCAGTGCGTTGTAGAGCGATTTTTGCTCCAAATATTCACCGGGCGTGTCGATCGACGCCCCCAGCGACTCCACGGTCTGCGTTTTTTGATATTCCATGGGCTCGTCGTACAGCCGTTGCAGCAGCGTGGTCTTGCCGCAGCCGGTTTTGCCCATGACCATGAAGCGCTTCATGAGCGGGTGATCTCCGTCGGGGAAAAGTGCAGCACGTTCTCCAAGACGTTTAAGATCTCGCGGATGGAAGCCTCCACGCTCGCCACGTCGCCCGTAATCACAAGCGACCCGGAAAACCGGTCGATAAACACGATGTCCACCGTCGCGGTTTTGATCGCAAGATCGCCCGCGATGATGGCCGCTTCGCTCGGCGTAATCGTCATGATACCCAGTGCGCCCCGCGTTCCATCGCGCGCGCCGATCTTTTTGTAGAGCGCTTCGTCGGGGTTGGCGATCAGGTGCGCGAGCGTAACCTGCTTGCCCGGCACATATTCCTGTATGATGCGCTGCTTTCCTTCGTTAAAGTTGTTCATGCGGTTCCGCCTTAATAAATACTCTCAAAAATTTCGGGTCTGGGATTGGGAATGACACATTTTTCAAACACCATGCCCTTGTCCGAAGCTGCCGCAATGCCGCAGTCCACCGCCTCCGATACCGCCGCCACCTCGCCGGTCAGCACGACATAGGATTTTCCGCCGATGCCCGTGCCGAGCCGCACGTCCAGCAGCTGCGTTTCGGCTGCCTTGACCGCCGCGTCCGCCGCGTAGATCGCCGCCGTAATGGAGAAAAACTCCATCACGCCAAGGGCCTGCAATTCTCCCGGCACGCACGCCATACCGATCGCGTCGATCACCTGGGGATGGACTCTGGGGATCACCACCTGATCGACCACATGCCCTTCACCGACTCTCGCGCCCGCCGCCAACGCTTCCGCAACCGCTGCCACCTCGCCGGAAAACAGGATGTGATACTTGCCGGGGCAGCAGGGACGCGCTGAAATCAGCTCGGTATCCGCCGCCTTCAAGATCGCATCCGCCGCCTCGATGCCGCGCGCGATGCTGTTTAATTCCAGAAATCCGATGGTAATGGTGGTCATCTTCCGTCCTCCCGTTCAATCACGATCGCATCGTTCACCGCCAGCACACGCCCGCCGATGGACGCATGCAGCTGTGCGCCAAGCTTTCCCTCCGGGCAGCGCGCAATGCACTGTCCCGCTTCCACACGATCCCCCGCCTTGACGATGGGTTCCGACGGCGCGCCGATTCCCTGCCGCAGCGACAAGGCTACCTGCTTTGGCGCATCCGCCGTCAGCTCCTGCAAGGGCTTTCCGTAGTATGCCAAAACGCCCGCCCGCGCGGCAATCCGTGCCGTGGGCGCTTTTCGCGCGCTGCGCATCCGATCGGGCTCCGTGCTCTTTTCCGACTTGGGGTAACGAATGCCCGCCTGCGCGAGCGACCGCTTCAAAAACGCATTCACACTGCGCGGCTGCAGCCCCATGGGACAGGCATAGACCTCGCATACGCCGCATTCCGAGCACAGCGCAGACGAACGGATCACCGGATCGTCCAATAAATTCTCCGGCTTTCCATACGCAAGCTTTCGCATGATACGGTGCGGTTCGAGCGGATGCCCCAGAAGGTGCCTTGGGCAAAGCTCGGTGCAATAGGTGCACTGAATGCACGCCGATTTTGCTCGCCTGTGGATCTCGTCCATGTCAAAGCAAGCGCCCTGATACTTGCTTCTCGGCAGGATCAGGATGCCGGAGGTGGTCTTGCCGACAAACAGACGCGGCAATGCGTCCATGGTAAACTCTTTTCCCATCATGGGGCCGCCCGAAACGATCACGCAGTCTGCATCGGTCACGCCGCCGGCTGCCGCAATACAGTCAGAAAACGGCGTTCCGACGGGCACCGTCAATACACACGGCGTTTTGACCTCGCCCGTGACCGTCAGCACGCGCGCAATCGACGGTTCTCCCTGCATCGCGTCATAGCACGCAAGTAAGGTGCCGGCGTTAATCACCACGCAGCCGACCGCGAGCGGAATATTCAGCGGCGGGACGGTGCGACCCGTCACCTCGTAGACCACGACCTGCTCGTCCCCGGCGGGATAGAAGCTTGTCGTGGTATGGACGCCGATATCCGCCTTTTTTTCCGCAATCGCCGCTTTCAGCGCGTCAATCTCGGCGTGATAGCCCTCTTTTAAGGCAAACGTCGCCTTTGCTGCGCCTGTTTCCTGTTTCAGCGCTGTCAAAGCCGAAACAAGGCGCGGCGCAAAATGACGCATCACATACCGGTCGGTACCGAGCAGCGGTTCACACTCGAACCCGTTCACAATAATCTGCTCGATCCCCTGTCCGGAGAGCTTCACATGCGTGGGAAACCCCGCGCCGCCCATGCCGATCACGCCCGCTTCGCGGATCTTATCGATCAAACCGCCCATGGATCAGTTTCCTTTCGTTTCGGCGGCGGATTTTGCCGCTTTCTTTGCCTGTCGCTCGGCTTTTGCCTCGCGCGTCGCGTTTGCCGCCGCTTCCCGATCCACTTCGAGCGAATCGATGATGCCCACGATCGCGCAGTCGATGGCGCAGTTATCTGAGCCGAGCGCCCGTCGCGCGGTGCTGCCGTTGACCACCAGCACGCGCTCTCCGATGCCCGCGCTGACCACGTCCGCCGCCACATAGCTCTCGCCATGCTCCGGCTGAACGACCATCAGCTTAAAGCCCGTCAGCGTTTCTTCCTTTTTTGTCGCCCATACGTGGCCGACTACCGTGGCTATCTCCATAGTTTCACCGTCTTTCGTCGCTGTGTTTGTATCACACGATCTCGATCTTCATGTGCGAAGCGGAAAATACATCGCGTGCCGCCGGCGTCACGATCGTCCCTTTTTGAATATAGACCGTTCCGCCCGTCTGCCGCATCGACTTTGCCAGCTCCTCCGTGATGAGCTTTTGCTGTGCTGTGACCGGCGCAGGCTCGACCCGCAGCGGCTTTTTTGGGGTGACGCACGGAACATCGTTGACGCTTTTGAGCACGGCAATGGCCCCGCAGGCGGTGTTTGCTGCATTGGCTTCGTCAAAATCGATGTGGCACGCCAAAGAGAAGTTTTCCTTCACGCGCACGATCACATCGTCCAGCGTCAAAGGACGCGCGCTCTTGATCCCAAGGCTCACATGGTCGCCGTTTTTCACGCCAAAGGCTTCGGCGTCCCGCGGCGTCATATGCACATGTGCCCGCGCCGCAATCACCGCACCCTTTGCGTTGAGTACGCCATGCTCGGTGACGAGAATCACATCGCCGGCGCCGGCAAGATCGCCCGAAAGGTTCACCGGCGCCGTGATGCCAAGGCCGCGGCAATCCGTGAGCGATAGCTCCACCTGCACGGCGGCGCGTTCGGGGCCCAGCACGGCTACGTTTTCAATCACGCCCTTTGCGGTGACAAGCTTGACGCGCTGCTCGCTCAAAAACTCGCCGGGCTGCGAAAGCTCGCGTTTTTTGGTCAAGCGCACGCCCGCGCCAAAGAGCGTTTCCACCGCCTCGCGCGTCAAATGCACATGCCGCGCCGATACCTCAAGCGGTATCTCGCCGCCGCAGGGCGCTGTGTCGTCAGACGGTGCATTGGCTGCCTTTTTCGTGCTCTCCGCAGTAGAAAGACCGCCGTTTTTTAGCACCTCGCGCACAATGTCGCGGATATCCGATTCATTCATTTTCTGCTACCTCCCGCTGGAAGAGTATGTACACGGCGCTGCTCATGCGGTTGAGCGCCAGCTCGATATCCGGACGCGCCCCGTCGGGGAACGCACAAAGCGCGGCAAGCTCCGTCTCGCGCACAAGCGCGCGCAGGCGGTTGAGCGCAAGCGCCAATCTGCCCATTGTGACATCCGGCACAAAGTGCGGTCCCTGATGCGAGGTTTTGCGCAGGGCATCGGGTGTCAGCCCCAATAGCTGCCAGTCTTCGAGCGTTTCTTCTTTGACCTCGGCGGCAAGAATCTTGCGCAGCAATTGCAGTATCTCCGACAATCCGTCATAGAGTGCCGTTTTGCCCGATTCCTTTGCCAAAAGCAGCACCAGCAGGGTTTCTGCCTGCAAGGAATCCAGCTTTCCGCGCAGCGCAATCCGCGGGTGGGTCTTATCCACCAGCACCCCGGCGCGGATGTGCGTCTTTTCCTCAGGCTTTCCCGGCGTTTTTTTGGTTGCGTCGCCGGTCATCGTGTCGTAGGACGCCTCCGTCAGGCGAATGTTCTTTTCCGCCGCATACCGCCGTGCCGTCTCGGTCACATACGTTCCCCGGGCATAGCGATGCTCACCTCCGCCAACGGGATACAACGCGCGCAGCATCGGCTCCGTCAGAACGTCCATGCGCTTGTTACTTCACGTCGCAGTTGTCCAGCGTGGGCAGGATCATCTCGACTTCGCTGTGCGGACGCGGGATGACGTGGACGGAAACGAGCTCGCCGACCTTCGCCGCCGCCGCTGCGCCTGCATCCGTTGCCGCTTTGACCGCGCCGACGTCGCCGCGCACCATGACGGTAACAAGACCGCCGCCGACGTGCACCTTGCCGATGAGGTTGACGTTTGCCGCTTTGACCATTGCATCAGCTGCTTCGATCGATCCGACCAGACCTTTGGTTTCTACCATTCCCAGTGCCAGTAAAGTTGCCATGTTTGTTGCCTCCTGTATCATGTTTATTTATTTTTTTCTTTATAACAACGCGTTGCTTGCGTTTGTTATCCCAAATTGCCGAGGCGCTTTAGCACCTCGCGGGTGATCGCCTCAACCTGCGCGGCATCCGGCTGCGCTGTGGTGATCTGCGAACGAGCTTTCCGAATCGCTTTGCCGTTTCTCACGTCCTCAAGCTCCCGCCGCCCGTAGGCGACCCGACGGATGTTGATAAGGTTTGCCGCCGTGATATTGTCCATCGTGGCGCTCTTCCCGATCGCGCCGCATCCCAGCGTGAGCGCAGGCGCGAGGTTTGTCGTTGCTCCCACGCCGCCCAGAGCGCCGGGTGTGTTGACAAGCAGCCGTCCGACCGGCTTTTGCAGCGCAAATTCGCGGATCACGCGGTCGTTTTCGGAGTGGATGGTCATCGTGTGTCCAACGCCCTCGTTTTCCAAAATGGCGATGCAGCGCTCACACGCCTGCTCCCAGCCCTCCTCCACATAAAAGCCCAGCACGGGACAAAGCTTCTCGCGCGAATAGGGATTCTTGCGTCCAACCTCCGTCTGCTTTGCCACCAGCACCCGCGTGCTCTCCGGCACACGAATGCCCGCCATCTCGGCGATTGCCGTCGCCGCTTTTCCAACAATTCTCGGGTTCATCGTACCGTTGTCGCGCAACAGGAACTTCCCGACCTTTTGCGCTTCTTCGTCGTTCAAAAAATACCCGCCCTGCTTCTTCACCTCGGCAACGACCGCTTCTTCAATGCAGCGCTCGGTCACGATGCTCTGCTCCGAGGCGCAAATCGTGCCGTTATCAAATGTCTTGGAATCCAGAATGTGCTTGACAGCCAGCGGAATGTTCGCCGTCCGCTCGATATACGCCGGCCCGTTGCCGGGGCCCACGCCGATGGCAGGATTGCCGGAGGAATATGCCGCGCGCACCATCGCCTCGCCGCCGGTTGCAAGGATCACGCCCACATCGCGGTGCTTCATGAGCGTCTGCGAAGCTTCCAGCGTCGGCGTTGTGATGCAGCCGATCAATCCCTTGGGCGCACCCGCGCGCTCTGCCGCGTCGCGTACGATCTCAAACGTAGCAAGGATGCACTTTTTTGCGCCCGGGTGGGGGCTGATGACAATGCCGTTGCCGCTCTTGAGCGAAAGGATGGTCTTATACATGACGGTGCTTGTGGGGTTGGTGGACGGGATGATCGCCGCCACGACGCCCATCGGCACGCCGACCTCTAAAATACCGTCCTCCGGATACTCGGCAATGATGCCGACAAGCTGCAAATCCTTGCAGTATTCATAGCAAACGCGGGACGCCAAAAGGTTCTTTTGTACCTTATCCTCCCACTTGCCGTAGCCGGTTTCCTCGTTTGCGAGTTTCGCGAGCTTTTCGGCGTTTTCTTCACACGCGCGCACCACCGCCTCGCAGATCTCGTTCATGCGCTGCTGGGAGAATTTGCCGTATTCCTTCTGGGCAGCCTTGGACGCGGCAATCAGGTCGCGTACCTCCTGGATGGATTGCAGATCTCTGTCAAGTCCCATGTGTTTCTCCTCCGTAAAGTCAATAGCGCTGCGGTTCGGCCGCAACCTCGATCACCGTCTCGGCAAACGCCGCGCATGCCGCGCGACACGCCGCCTGATCCCCGGTCAAAAGACCGCCGGCAAAATTTGTCTCCGTCGGCGGGCCGTAAAATTCCACAAGCTTCACGTCCGCGGCCTTGAGCGCCGCATCGAGCGCGACCATGGCTTCGAGCGGCGGCGCGATCAGGTACGCCATGGGCGAACCCTCGGGGATCTTCGCCTGCTCGGAAAGAAACGTTCCCGTCCTTGCGATGCAGTGTGCAAAATACGGCACGGTATCCTCGTCGTTTGCCGAAAGGAAGCAGCAGTCGCCCCGCAGACACTCGAGCGCCGCGTCGAGTCCGCTTCTTGCCTCCGCCGGGCTTGCAGCCGCCAGCATCCCGATAAATTCTCCCGCATAGGCGGTGGAGGCGTTGCCGGCGCCCGCATAAAAGCTCTTTGCATATACCACGCGCACCGCCGCCATCTTGGTCGCCTCGTCCACGGCAACATAGCTTGCGTCGTCGCAGTCGGTCGTCAGCAGCGCCACGCTGCGCTCGTCGTCCGTCAAGCCAAGGCTTTTTCGCATACCGTCATCGACCTGAGAGATGATGCGCGCCGCCAGCACCTTGACGGGGATTCTGTCCCGCAGCATGGGTTCACTCCTTCCGCAGCTCGACCCCGCTGGCCTTTTGCTGCAATATCTTTTCGATCACGTCCGCAATATATGCGCCGGCTTCCGCTGCCGGTATCCCGTTTTTATGGATGTTGGACACCACCGTCCGACGCGATTCGGGCATGCCCACCCGCGCCTCATAGCAGATATACGCGCTCATGCTCTCCGCCGTAGCAAGCCCCGGACGCTCTCCGATGAGCACGCAGGTCACCTTGGCATGTAAGAGCTCCGATACCGCGTCCATCGCGCCCACGCGCGAAAAGCGCACGTAAAACGGCGTTCCCACGGAAATGCCCTTTGCGGCAAGCCCGTCGTTGATGGCGGGCAGAATATTTTCCAAATTTGCCTGCACCGCGGAGGAGGACAGCCCGCCTGCGGCAAAGATCTCCACGTCCACGTTCTGCTTGCAGCTTTTCACGATCTGCTGGGCAGCTTCTTCTGAAAAACGCCGCCCGAGATCGGGTCTTGTCAGGTATTCGTCCACGTCCCGGCACAGCGTCTGCACCGAGAACAGTCCCATCTTTTCCAGCAGCGCGGGTTCAACCTCGCGACGAACAGAATCGCGCGCCACCGCATGATCCGCGCGAAATTTCAGCACGGTCTCTGTGCGCATTCTTGCGCCTGCTTTGCCAACGCCAACGCGCGCTGTCGTGGTTGCCTGCATCCGTTCAATCAATCGCGCGCGCTCATCCTCCGGCAGCTGCTTTCCCGCGCGCGGCGTATCCGAGCACGCATGCGCCACGGGCTTTTGTTCCGCCGCCTTATACATAGCCTGCGGCACATCCACTTTGCGCACAGGCGTAGACTCTGCCGGTTTTTTGCCGGTTTGTGCGCTCTCTTTGAGCTTTGCCGCGATCTCTTCGGCAATGATGTCGACCAAAGATTGCTGATTCATCGGTTCACCTCATAAAGATCGTGGCGTCGCCCGCCCGTTTGGTCAGTTTGCCATCCTCCAGAATGCCCATCTTCGTCAGCCATGCGGCAAACTCGGGGATGGGCGTCAAGCCCAGCGTCTCGCGGATGGCAGAAACGTCGTGGCAGGCATTGGTCTGGTAGTTGAGCATCACGTCGTCCCCGGCGGGTACGGCGAGTATGTAGTTGACCCCCGCCCCGCCCAGCAGGAGCGAAAGATTCTCAATATCGTTCTGATCGGCCTGCATGTGATTGGTATAGCAGCAGTCGCACCCCATCGGCAAGCCCATCAGCTTTGCCATGAAGTGATCCTCAAGCCCCGCGCGAATGACCTGCTTGCTGTCATACAGGTATTCCGGCCCGATAAAACCGACCACGGTATTGACCATGAACGGTGAAAACTGTCTTGCAAACGCGTAGCACCGCGCTTCCATCGTCACCTGATCCGCGCCGTAGTGCGCGTCCGACGACAATTCGCTCCCCTGCCCCGTCTCAAAGTAAAAGACGTTGGGGCCAGTGCCGGTACCCCGGCTCTTGAGCAGCGCCTGCGCTTCCCGCACGGTGTCGGCACAAAAGCCGAAGGCGGTGTTGCCCTTCTCGCTGCCTGCCACGGACTGAAAGATCAGATCCGTCGGCGCGCCCTGCTTGACCGCCGCAATCTGGGTGGTAATATGCCCCAGCACGCAGATCTGCGTGGGAATTTCAAACTTGTTTTTGACCTCGTCAAAGCGCTTGAGCACCTCGGAGAGCGCATACACCGAGTCCGTCGCGGGATTGAGTCCCAACAGCGCGTCGCCGCAGCCATAGGACAAGCCTTCAAACAGCGAGCTTGTGATGCCCTCCACATCGTCGGTCGGGTGGTTTGGCTGCAATCGCGTTGCCAGCGTTCCGCGCCGCCCGATGGTGGTGTTGCAGTGCGCGGTGACACGCACCTTATTGGCACAGTACACAAGGTCGAGGTTGCCCATGAGCTTGCACACGCCCGCTACCATTTCGGCGGTCATGCCGCGCGACAGGCGTCGAATATCGGCCTCTGTGGTTTTGTAGGAGAGCAAGTGCTCGCGCATCTCGCCGACGGTCATGCCCTTGATGGAATCGTACACCGGCAAAGACAGCGTATCCTGATCCATGCGGGTGATCTCGTCCTCCTCATACGGCACAGCAGGGTTCTCCCGCAATACCGAAAGCGGCATGTCGGCAAGCACGGTCTTTGCCGCCACGCGCTCCAAATCGCTCTTTGCGGCAATTCCCGCGAGAACGTCGCCCGATTTTTGCTCGTTGGCACAGGCAAGCACCTGCTTGACCGTATCAAAGGTGTAGGTTGTACCCAATAGCGTGGTTGAAAATGCCATAGTTCCCTCACTGTCCAAAAATGAGTGTTTTTACAACGACCTGTACGACCAGATCATCTACCATGGGTCGCCCGATGTCGATCCTGTCATGCACCTTGGTCGCAATGCGATCAATCGCGATCACCGGCCGCTGTGTCAGCTGCCGCACTGCCTGCCCGGTCGCCTTTGCCATATCCGCGTATGTGACCACGACAATGGGCGCTTTTTCCGGCAGTACCGCCGACGCCCCCGCGACGAGCGCCGAGGAAAGCCGCTTGATCTTCTCGTAGGACGGGTCGTTGTCTCCGGTAAAGCCGATCGCCGCGTTGTCCTCGTCCTGCTGGGCAAGCTGGGTTTTGAGCCGTTCGGTAAAGTACGATACATCCCCGGCTGCGATGCGGTCGATCTCTGCGGTGTTGAGGTGCAGCACCGGCATGTTGCGGATGGGAAGCGCTTCTCGCGCCGCCCAGATCGTGCTGCCCGAAACGCTTGTGGTATGCGTCCCGGCGCCGACCACCGTCGCGCGGATCGTTTCCTCCGAATGCAGCACGGTTTGCCCGAGATACAGCGTACTTTTTGCAATCGCGCGACCGAAAAGAATGCCAATGTCCCCGAATCGATAATCGTCCCCGCCGGAAAACCTGCCGAATACCGCGTCCGCTACCCCGCCGGAAAAGCAAATGGCATCAAATCCGCGTGAACAGTCAAATTCGCTGCTGCCGTGGGTCGTGACCGCGCGATACAGGTCGCTTCTCGGGTACAACCCCGCCATCTCGCAGCAAAGGCGTGTCTGTGCCGTCACAAACGCCAGCAGCGTCCCGGTGTCACGGCTGTCGTGTTCCAAATGCAGTCCGTTTTCTCCGGCGATTTTCTCCGCTGCCGGTGTAAACGAAAGGATTCTGCCGGTGTTGTCGGTGCGGATATGCCGTCCGCCGACTTCGATGCAGCCGGTGGAAACGACCGCTCCGTTTTCAAACAGCACCGCGTTGGTCGTGCCGCCGCCAATATCGAGATTCAGCACGCGGCAATGGTTCTTGATGGAGTACGCCTCCGCGCCGCTGCCCTTTCCGGCGATCACCGCCTCAAGGTCGGGCCCTGCCGTCTCTGCCACAAAATCCCCCGCAAGACCTGCCAAAGCATTCAAAAGCTTCGCGGCATTTTCCTTCTTTGCCGATTCCCCGGTGATAATGACCGCGCCGGTTGCCACAGCTTTGGGCGTTTGATGCGCTTCCTCGTAGGCGCGGCGCACAATCTGCTCAACGCCAGCCGCGTCAATCTCCGTATCGTTCAAGAGCGGCGTCACACGGGGTTCGCTGCGGTAGATCACCTGCTTTTGCACGATGGAGACATTGGGAACGGTGAAATAGCCCGCGGTGTTTTCCAGAAACAACCGGCTGAAAATCACCTGCGTGGTCGTCGTTCCCACATCGATGCCAACGCTCACCAGCGATTCCATTGCACACCCTCCATGCCCGTTGTTCCAATAGACGAAAAAAGCCAAAGCGCAGCGATGGCGCTTCAGCCCTCTTGCCACAAGGCACACCCTATTGTATGCCGTCGGTCTGATTGTTCATTTGTTACGGTAAAAATGTAAACGCGGCGCGCGTGCCATGCGCGTCCGATAAAATGTCCAGCTTGCCGCCGAGCTTGTCCTGTATCAAGGCGTTTGCGATGCGCAGCCCGGTCGAGTTTCCGACGCTTGCGGAGAATCCCGTCCCGTCATCACAGACCTCTGCGCTTGCAAACCGGTTGCCGGCATGCACCAGAACGCGGATCGTTCCCGTTCCGTCGGGGAAAGCATGATTGACGGCGTTTGTGACCAGTTCTGTCAATACCAGCGCCACCGACATAGCGCGTTCGGCCTTTGTTATGATCGGTTCGCAGGCATAGACGAGTTGAATGCCGCCATCCTCGGAAAATATATTCCCCAGTGCTTCCCGCACCTTGGAAAGCAGCTGATCCAGCGCGACGTCTGTCTCCGGATCGGAATTTTCCTCTAGGGACAATATATCATGCAGGGATGCAACCGTCAATATCATGTTGCCGGTTTCCAGCAGTCTTTGACGCGTCTCGTCGCTTTTTGACTGCCGCATCCGTACATTGCAGACGGACGCGATCATCTGGAGATTGTTCTTGATCCTGTGGTGCGCTTCGCGTGCATACACCGCCGCATCCGCTGCGGCAACGTTCTCTGCCGGCGCTGCAATCATATGCCGGAACAGATCGCTGCGTTCCTGCTCCGCCGCAGTCAGCTTTTCCGCGAGACTGACCTCGCGGCTGACGTCGCGCTCGGAAATCAGAACCGCCACAACGCTTCCCGCCGCGTTCTCAATGGGCACGACGTCCTGCAATACGGCGATATGCTCCTGCGTCACCGCTTTGGTGTCGTGTATGGGGCTTTTTCTGGAAAACGCATGGTAAACGCCGCTCTCGTTTTCACGCAAGGCCGGCATCCCGACGACCTCGCCGCAGTATTGGGAGGATTGAAAGCGCGGGCGCGACTGTGCCACAACGATTGCAACGCCTTCCCGGTTCATGCAATCAATAAAAACGTCGCCGCCAATCAGGTCGGAAATCAGCTGCAGCGACTGCGCCTTTTGTTCAACCAGCGCAATATCCGCCGCCGTCAAATCGGTCTGTTCCCGGCACAGCGCTCCAATGCGTTCCATCCGTCCTCGTCTCCTATGCTCTCTTGCAGTCTTTGAGCACCCGCGCCGTCATCTCCGGGTAGTTGCCGATCACCGCGTCAATGCCTTTTTGGCACAAATCGCGTACCGCTTCTTCGGTATTGACGGTATAGGTATTGATTTCCAACCCATATTGCTTCAATTCATCCACGACGTCCTGCACAAGATTCACATAGATGGGATGATAGCACTGCACACCCTGTTCATGGACATATTTTCCGGCGTTGATGATCCACGTCTCGCTCAGGAATCCGTATTTCAGCTCCGGCGCAAGCTTTTGCATCCGCTTGACGCTGAAATGGTTAAAGCTCGATATAATGATACGATCCTCGAGCTTAAATTCACGAATCATATCCCAGACCTTTTGCTCAATGCCCGGATATTCCAAAATGCCGGTTTTCAGTTCCACGTTCGTTACAAGCTTTTCGTCCTGTACCCGCGCCAAGTATTCGCGCAGCGTCGGAATGCGGTTGATCCCCAGCGTCCCGCGAAAACGGAACGACGCTTCCAGCTGCTTGAGCTCGTCCAGCGTCAAATCCGCGATCCGTCCGTGTCCGTCCGTGGTACGATCCACGGTTTCATCGTGGCAAACGACGATCTCTCCGTCCTTGGAAAGCTGCACGTCCAATTCAATGCCGTCCACGCCCACCGCAATCGCTTTTTCAAAGGCAAGCATGGTGTTTTCCGGGTAGTTACCGCTGTAGCCGCGGTGCGCAAAGTTCTTGGTCATATGCTTTTTCCGTCTTCTTTCTCGCGGATTTCCGCGTCGTCATCCGCTGTTTACTTCGACACGAAATCCGGACGAACCGTCATCCGTCCGGAAAAGTGCATTCTCATGCTTTGATTGTACCACAGCCGGTTTGCGCTGCGACAGTAATTTTTAAAAAAAAGCGGGGAACGCAGCAATCCTGCGCTCCCCACCGGAGATTTTGTCCGGCTCTGCCCGACGATTCGCGCAGCGCCTTACATATCGCTGAGTTTCTTGTAGTAGTCGATCTTCTCGGCTGCTTCCTTCTCGGCCTTGGCAAACAGCTCGTCTGCCACTTCCGGGAAGAGCTTCTTGAGCGAGGAGTAACGGACTTCGCCGAGGATGAAGTCCTGGAAGCTAGACTGTGCTTCCTTGGAATCCAGATGGAAGGGATTCTGTCCTGCCTCCGCCAGATCCGGATTGTACCGATACAGCGGCCAGTAACCGGCGTCGACCGCCTTCTTGGCTTCCAGCTGGGAGTGACCCATGTTGATACCGTGGTTGATGCACGGCGCATAGGCGATAATCAGGGACGGGCCCTTGTAGGCTTCCGCCTCGTTGACCGCCTTGAGCAGCTGCGCGGGATTTGCGCCCATGCAGACCTTGGCAACGTACACGTAGCCATAGCTCATCGCCATCAAGCCCAGATCCTTCTTCTTGGTGCGCTTGCCGGCTGCCGCAAACTTTGCGATCGGCCCGGTCGGCGTTGCCTTGGAGGACTGTCCGCCGGTGTTGGAATACACCTCGGTATCTACGACCAGCACATTGATGTCTTCGTCCATCGCCAGCACATGGTCGAGTCCGCCGTAGCCGATGTCGTAGGCCCAACCGTCGCCGCCGAATACCCAGACGGACTGCTTGGTCAGAAGATCGGACATCTCCAGCACCTTGCGGGAGAGCGTGCAGGCTTCGCAGTCGCAGTCGCCGCGCTGGTCAAGGATCGCCTTGATCGCCGCAACCAGCTTGTCGCCGGCAGCGCGGGAGCCCTTGGCGTCGTCGATATTTGCAAGCCACTCCGCGCCGGCTGCCGCGATGTCTTCGTCGCAGTAGTCGAGTGCGATGAGCGCCTTGATGGTATCTTCTAGGTTTGCTCTGCGCTGCTTGGTCGCAAGGTTCATACCAAAGCCGAACTCGGCATTGTCTTCAAACAGGGAGTTTGCCCATGCGGGGCCCTGACCCTTTTCGTTCTTCGTGTAGGGGCAAGTCGGTGCGCTGCCGCCGTAGATGGAAGAGCAGCCCGTTGCGTTGGCAATGACCATACGGTCGCCAAACAGCTGGGTGAGGAGCTTCACATACGGGGTCTCGCCGCAGCCTGCGCATGCGCCGGAGAACTCAAACAGCGGCTGGAGGAACTGGCTGCCCTTGACAGTCTTGGTGTTGACGTCAACGTCCTTGGTCTTGACGCTCATGGCGTAATCCCAGTTCTTCTCATCCGCACAGCCTTCTGCAAACGGCATCATCTTGAGCGCCTTGGTCTTTGCCGGGCAGGTATCCACGCAATTGCCGCAGCCCGTGCAATCCAGAGGCGAAACCTGAACGCGGAAGGAAAGACCCGCAAGCTCTTTTCCGGTGGCGGTCTTTACGGCAAAGCCCTCGGGTGCGTTCTTGACCTCGTTCTCATCCAGCAGGAACGGACGGATGGCTGCATGCGGGCAGACCAGCGAGCACTGGTTGCACTGGATGCAGTTTTCGGCGATCCAGACGGGGACGTCCACGGCGATGCCGCGCTTCTCGTACTGGGTGGTGCCGGTGGGCACGGTGCCGTCCGCGCTCATGGCGGAAACGGGCAGCTTGTCGCCCTCCTGCGCCAGAACCGGATGCACAAACTCGTTGAAGTACTTGTCATCCGTGGTCTTGATGGGCGCTGCGCCGGTGGTGGCGTTTTCCCAGGAAGCGGGATACTTGATCTCTTCGATGGCGTTGGCGCCCGCGTCGATCGCGTCCCAGTTCTTCTTGACCACTTCGTCGCCCTTCTTGCCATAGGACTTCTTGGCGGCGGCCTTCATGTATTCGATGGCCTGCTCGGCGGGAATGACGTTGGCAAGCTTGAAGAACGCGGACTGCATGATGGTGTTGATGCGGCCGCCCATGCCGACTTCACGCGCCAGCTTGATGGCGTTGATGTTGTAGAAACGCACATGCGCCTTGGCGATGGTCTGCTTCATGGAAGCGGGCAGCTCGTTTTCCATCTCCTCGGCCGTCCAGGGCGAGTTGAGCAGGAACACGCCGCCTTCGCGGATACCGTCTGCCACGGCGTAGCGCGTGACGTAGGACGGGTTGTGGCAGGCCACAAAGTCTGCACAGTCGATCAGATACGGGCTCTGGATCGGCTTTTTGCCAAAGCGCAGATGGGAGACCGTCAGACCGCCGGACTTCTTGGAGTCGTAAGCAAAATAGCCCTGTGCATACATCTCGGTATGGTCGCCGATGATCTTGATGCTGTTCTTGTTGGCGCCGACCGTGCCGT
>CAZWUK010000046.1:0-18386 GCA_964636685.1 uncultured Oscillospiraceae bacterium | reverse complement strand
CACCAAGGGCTTATAGCCAAAAGCAAGCCACCCGTTTTCACGGGTGGTCTTGACTATTAAAAAAAACGGTGTTTTGGTTGGAGAAATGTGCTATGTTAATTGAAAGCCGGATACAAACCATTAGCATGCGTAAGCCGTTTTTATGATGCGAAGCGTGAACAGGAACTGAAAAACAGGTGAATTTTTCAAAGTATGAGGTAATGAAAAAATGTATATGGGAAAATATAAGGAATTGTGTTCAGATAATGACGATTATCCATCGATGAAGAACTTTTTCAATCCAGAACCATATCCGAACGAAGGAAGGATCATCGCGGCGCTTCGCTATGGAAAATGCTTGTGTGCTGCGCCCGGCGTACTGTATGACGTATTTACCGGAGAACGTGTCGAAGGAGAAGTTGCTGTTTATACGGACGGAACCTATGAGTGGCCAAGCGATTTGATATACTACATTAAAACATATCATTTGCGGCTGCCAGAAGAATTTGAGAAGCATTTACTGCGCAAAAGAACGCTAAGGGATTATCAGTATTTGCATAATTCTGTTTTTCCAAAGGAGGAGAGATAGCTTGCAGGATGCCGTTATCGATTGGCGCGACGTTTCGCGTTGGTGACAATCTGCACGGAAGACAATCGGTATAGATATTGAGCAGGCGGCATGCAGAGGAGCGCTACACCACAAGCTGTCCTTTGGAACGGATCTCGAGCTTTCCGCCGATCGAAAGCCCCGTCAGCGTTTGACGGGCTTTTTTTGCTTCCGCATACAAAATGCCGCCGGGCTGCCGTATCGCATACCGGTACGTTCCATCCGGCAGCAGCTCGCTGAGCGCGGCGGCCGCTGCCGCGCTGCCAGAGGCACAGCTGGTTTCGTAGTAGAGCGTTTCCGTGCCATAGACATAGACCGCGGGACGAATTGCCGGCGCGTGCGGGTCGCAGAATATCACGCCGTAAGCGCCGAGCGTGGGAAAATGTGCACGCGTAAAACAATCGGCGTGCCGGAGAACATCCTCCGGCGTGTCGATAGGAACAACATAGTGCAAAATGCCGTCAAACGCAACGGCAGTACATTGCCGGCAACCGGGGAGACGGACGGGGAGGATTGCGTTGGGCAGGGGGATCTCCGCGCTTGCCGCGTGTTGGGCAAGATCGACCGCAACCGGAAAGCATCCCGTTGCACCGCTGATCTCCGCCTGTACGATTCCGGGTACGCCGCCGTGCTCTGCGGCGTAATAATATCCGGCGCTGCGCAGCGCGTTGCCGCAAAATTCGCCGCCCATCATCTCGATCCGGATATTGCCGCCGCAGCGCGGCCTGCATAAAAAACCGACCTGCTCTGCCGCAAGGCCCTGCAGCGCCAATAGTGCTTTGGCCGCGTTTGCGCGCGCTTTGGGGGGCACGGGCGAGGTGACGAGAACGGTGATGTTGCCTGCGGGGTCGATGACGGTATAATCCAGCTGCATTTGAGAGTCCACCTAAAAATATATAATATCGGCATTATATCGGATTCTGCCGCAAAAGGAAAGGAAAGAGATTTTTTTGCGGTCGATGCGCGTTGTTTTTGCGATATGTTATAATAGGAAAAACATACGGAAAAGGAAGTCGAAGATGGCGCACATACTGATCGTAGAGGACGATGCGTTGATTGCGGAAATGATTCGGCAGCATTTATTAAGCTGGGGCTATACTGTAACGGTGAACGAGGATTTTGCGGATGTGCTTGGCGCTTTTTGCAGCGTCCGGCCCCAGCTTGTGCTGATGGATCTGTCGCTGCCATATTTCAACGGCTATTACTGGCTGCAAAAGATCCGGGAGATCTCCGGTACGCCGGTCATCTTTCTTTCTTCCCGCAGCGAGCCGGTGGACATGATTATGGCGGTCAATATGGGCGCTGACGATTATATCACAAAGCCTGTTTCCATGGAGCTGCTTACGGCGAAGATTCAGGCGATGCTTCGCCGCGCCTACGATTATGAAACAAAGACGCCGTGGACGTTTCGCGGCGCGGTGTTTGATCCGGCCGGCATGTGCTTGACGGCGGATGAGACAAAGATCCGCTTTTCCCGCAACGAGGCGTGCATCTTCCAGACGCTGCTTGCGGCCAAGGGCGAGGTGGTAAGCCGCGAAAAACTGATGCTGGCGCTTTGGGACAGCGATGATTTTGTCGATGATAACACACTCACGGTCAATGTCAACCGCCTGCGCAAAACACTCGAGGAGGCGGGACTGACGGACGCCGTCGTCACGCACAAGGGAAAGGGGTACGCGCTTCATGCGTAGAATGCTCTCCTATCTGCATTATCGCTGGACGCTTCTGGCGCTGTTTGCCCTTTTTTCGGGATTGATTTACAGCATGTTCTTCCTCGCGGAGCTTCCTGTTTATTACGCGGAATGTATCCTTCTGATGGCGGGCTTTGTGCTTGCTGTATTTATGCTGTTTGACGGAGTGCGATTCATCGACCGTCACAAGTATGTGCAGTCGCTCCTTGAATTGACCGACGGACTGACGACGGCGCTGCCGGAGGGCAGAAACGCCATCGAGCGCGACTATATTGAATTGCTCCGGCAAACTGCCGAACAGGCGCAGACCGAGCGGCGCGTTTCCCTGCAAAAGCAGGAGGAATCGCTTGCCTATTATACACTGTGGGTGCATCAGATCAAAACGCCAATCGCCGCTATGCGCCTTGTATTGCAGGAGCGGGATGATCGGGAAAGCCGCATTCTTTTGCAGGAGCTGTTCAAAATCGAACAGTATGCCGATCTTGCGCTGCGGTATATGAAGCTGACGGACATCAGCGCCGACCTTGTGCCGGAACGCTGCGAGCTGCTTGCCGTTGTGCGGGCTGCCGTAAAAAAGTACGGGCTGCTGTTTGTCTATAATAATCTCTCGGTCAAGATCGACGTATCCTCGCGGCTTGTCATCAGCGACCGGCGCTGGCTGATGTTCCTTCTTGAGCAGCTGCTGTCCAACGCCGCAAAATACACGAAGACCGGCGGCGTGACCGTGTTTGAAGAAGAAGACGGAACCCTCTGCGTGGCAGATACCGGCATCGGCATACGCCCGGAGGATCTTCCGCGGATCTTCGAACGTGGATTTACGGGACTCAACGGACGAACCGATGCGCGAGCCTCCGGCATCGGGCTGTATCTTGTCCAAAAGGTCGCCGCGACACTGCGAATAAAAATTGCCGTTCGTTCGGAGCTCAACGCGGGAACCTGCGTCAGACTGACGTTTCCAAAAACGGAGGAGGATATGTTTTGGTGACAAAAACGTCACTTTCAAACGGGAAAATGTAAGGCGCGGCTATGGCAAAGGTCGAGCCTTTTTTCTTACAATAGTAGCATTCTTGATAATACGGAGGTTTTTATGGAACTGTTGGAAACAAAAAACATAAAAAAGATTTACAATACAAGGCGCGGAATGCGACAGTGCGTCGCGCTGTCCGGCATCAGCTTTTCTGTGCAGGACGGTGAATTTGTCGCCATTATGGGGCCTAGCGGCAGCGGAAAAACGACGCTGCTCAATATTCTTGCGACGCTTGACAAGCCGACGGAGGGCGATGTGCTGCTCGACGGGAAAAGCTTTTCGGCCATCAACGACCGCGACATATCGGAATTTCGCAGAAAGCACCTCGGCTTTGTTTTTCAGGATTTCAACCTGCTGGATACCTTTTCGCTCAAGGACAATATCCTGCTGCCGCTTGTGCTGTCGCGCGTACCGATTTCCGAGATGGAGCAGCGTATTCTACCCATCGCGCGGGTTCTGCACATTGAAAAACTGCTGGACAAGTATCCTTACGAGGTGTCCGGCGGAGAAAAGCAGCGCGCGGCGGTTGCTCGTGCCGTCATCACCAATCCGCGTTTGCTGCTGGCTGACGAACCGACCGGCGCTCTGGATTCGCGTTCTTCCCGTCAGCTTCTTGAGAATTTCTCTGCGTTAAACGACGGCGGAAAAACCATTTTAATGGTCACGCACAGCGCGTATGCGGCGAGCTTTGCTTCCCGCGTGCTGTTCATTCGCGATGGCGAGATTTTCTCGCAGATCTATCGCGGAGAGGACGATAACAGGACGTTTTTCGACCGTATCGTATCCAACCTGTCCATTCTGTCGGATGGGGGTGCGGACGTTGGCTAAGACGTTTTATTTGCAGCTTGCGTGCGCAAATATCAAAAGAAACCGGCGTACATATCTGCCGCATATTTTGGCGACCGCGGTCATCTCCGGCGTTTATCTTTTGATTCAGGGACTTTTGTACTCCGATTCCCTGAACAATCTGCCCACAGGAAAAACGGCGTCGATGATTTTCTCCTTCGGGCTTGTCGTCTACGCGTTGTTTGCTTTCTTCTTCATGACGTATATCAACAATCTGCTGATCCGCAGAAGGAAGCGGGAACTTGGACTGTACGCCATTCTGGGACTGGAAAAGCGACATATTGCGCGCGTATTGTTCTGGGAAAACCTTATTACGCTCAGCATCGGTCTGCTGGGCGGAATCGTGATTGCGCTGGTATTCGGACAGCTGATTTTCATGCTGCTGCTCAAGATCATCCGCGCGGTGCCGGGCAGCACGTTCTCCATCGCGCCGTCAGCGTATGTCGGCATGCTGGGTCTGTTTTTTGTGATTTTCCTCGTGACTTCACTTATCAATCTCTGGCAGGTGCGCCTCTCAAACCCCATCCAGCTCATGCAGAGCCAAAAGCGCGGTGAGAAGGATTCCAAGCTGATGATTCCGCTCGCGATCTTTGGCGTGGCTGCGCTGTCTGCGGCGTATTACTTTGCTTGGACGATTGAGGTTCCGAGCATCGCGCTGGGCGTGTTTTTCCTGCTTGTCATACTGGTTATTCTTGCAACGCACGCGCTGTTTTCCTGCGGCAGCATCGTTTTTCTACGGCTGTTGAAAAAGAACAAAAGACTCTATTATCGACAGGAGAACTTTATTGCGTTGAGCGGACTTGTGCAGCGAATGAAGCAGAACGCGCGCTCACTTGCCATGATCTGCGTACTGTCCTGCATGATGATCGTCTCCGTTTCCGGCACGCTTTCGCTGTATCTGGGACAGGAGGAAATGCTTGCCGGAATGTATCCCTACGACGTGGAGTTTTCCACAAGATCGCAGCTAACGGAGGAAGAAGCGCTGGAAGCGGAGAAGAAGATCGTTTCCATTGCGCAGGCGGATAACGTTCTGCTGTCTGCCGATCCCGCAAAGCTCATTTATGAACTGGGAAAAGACGAGGAGTTTACGCGAAACAATTTCGTCTACGCCGGCGAAACAGTAACGCAGCTGGATCGGCTTTTGTATGTAGGGGATCGTTTCCGCTTCGATGCGGAAGGAGAATATGAGGATTGCCTGAAATTCATTGACGATCTGAAGGAATTTTCCAGTGCGCAATACAATGGTTACTCCGTTTGGGATGTATTTACCGCCCGGCAGGACGGATATGGAACCTATGGCGGATTATTGTTTCTCGGCGCGTTTTTCGGGATTCTGTTTCTCGCAGTGACCGTGCTGATTATCTATTTCAAGCAGATTTCCGAAGGTTATGAGGATCGGGAGCAATATGTGATTTTGCAGAAGGTCGGCATGGACGATAAGCAGGTGCGCGCCAGCATCGACCGGCAGGTGCTGTTTGTATTCTTTGTGCCTCTGGTCACGACGGTCTTGCACATGATCTTTGCTTCCAAAATCATCGCGCGGATGCTGATGACCTTTATGCTTTACGACTGGGTGCTGGTGCTTTCCTGCATCGGCGGAGTGCTTGTGCTGTTTGCCTTGATGTACTTTGTAGTATACCGATTGACGGCAAGGGTCTATTATCGCATTGTCAAATGGTAAAAAAGCAGGATTGCTCCAATGGGCACGCTTCCGACAAAAAAATCGGCGGCGTGCCTTTTTTCGTGTCGCCACAGCCCGCCGCGTTGTGTGCGCGGGGAAGAAAATGCGCCATGCGACAAGGTGCGCGATTGTTTTTTTCCCTTTTTACAGCGCGAGAAACATATATAAATCTTGACAGGCGTGGCAGCGGATATTATAATTGCAGCAGTTAGCATATGCTAACCATAGAGACGAAGGAGCAAATTATGCGTGCACTGAATGAATTACAGCCCGGAGAAAGCGGCGTGGTATCCCGCGTCGGCGTCGGGAACCCAAAAATGAAGCGTCGGTTGATCGATCTCGGGATTACGCCCATGACGGAGGTTGCCGTGCGGCGAATCGCTCCGCTGGGCGACCCGATCGAGGTGAGCCTGCGCGGCTATTCGCTGTCGCTGCGCGGTGAGGATGCGGCGGCGATCACAATTTTTGCCGCGGACGAGCTGGAACAGGCAAAACAAAAGGGACAGACCGAAGGAAGGCCCGCAGAGACGGTCGCCCGCCAGCGTGACAGAAGCGCGCATATCGCGGCGGCAAAGCTGACCGACTGGTATGTCGGCGGGCAAAGCGGCGGCATGTGTCCGCCGGGCGGGTGCAGCGCCTGCATGGGCTGCGGCGGCGTCCGTAAAGCCATAAAGCGGGAGAATCAGCAGGCTTGCAAATCAAAAACGGCGGCAGATCAAAAGGAACTTCTGATCGGGTTGGTCGGCAATCCGAACTGTGGAAAAACGACGCTCTTTAACGCGATGACCGGCGCGAAGGAATATGTCGGAAACTGGCCGGGCGTGACCGTTGAGAAAAAGGCGCGTCACCTCTCCGCCTACGGACACAACATGACGGTGGTCGATCTCCCGGGAATTTACTCGCTTTCCACCTATTCCATGGAGGAGGTCGTCAGTCGCAATTTTGTGATCGACGACCATCCGGATGCGATCATCAACATCGTGGACGCAACCAATCTGGAACGAAACCTCTATCTGTCGGTGCAGCTGCTCGAACTGGAACGCCCTATGGTGCTGGCGTTGAACATGATGGACGAGGTCAAAAAGCAGGGGGTTGAGATCGACTGCACAAAGCTTGCGCTGGAGCTGGGCGTTCCGGTGGTGCCCATCTGCGCGAGAACCGGCGAGGGCGTTGACGAGCTGCTTCGGCAATGCACGCTGCTGCTCGGCGCGGCGCATCTGGAGGCGCATGCGGGGTTTGCGCTCGAGCCGGATCATATCTACGACGCGGCGACGCTGGCCGTCCATCACAAGCTGGATGCGCTTCTTGGCGATGCGCCGGAAAGGGCCGGACTGCCCCGACATTGGGCGACCGTAAAGCTGATGGAAAACGACGCGCTTGTTTTGGAAAAGCTGCGTTTGCCGCCGGAAAAACGCGAAGGCGTCGGCCGCATACTGACCGCCTATGCCGGACAAGACGCTTTGATGGACAGCGAAACGCGCGTTGCGGACAGCCGCTATCGCTACATTGAGCGCATTTGCGCTTCGTCGATCCGCCGCCGTAAGGTGACGGGCGTTTCTACGACGGATCGCATCGACGCGATCCTGACGAACAAGTATCTCGGCATTCCCATATTTCTGCTCATCATGGGCGTGATATTCGTTCTGACGTTTGACACGCTGGGCGGCTTTCTATCCGACGGCGTCGATACGCTCATCAACGGCGTGTTCATGCCGTGGGTGCAGTCCCTCCTAACCTCGGCGGGGGCGGCGGACTGGCTGATATCGCTGCTCTGCGATGGCGTGATTACCGGCGTGGGCGGCGTACTGACCTTTTTGCCGCAGATCGCGCTGCTGTTTTTCTTTCTTGCCATTTTGGAGGACAGCGGCTACATGTCCAGAACCGCCTTTCTGATGGATCGGGCGCTCAAGCGATTCGGACTGTCGGGAAAATCCTTTATTCCGATGCTGATGGGCTTTGGCTGCACGGTGCCGGCAGCCATGAGCGCGCGTACCATGGAAAACGAGACGGATCGACGTATGACGATCCTGCTTCTGCCGTTCGTCTCCTGCTCTGCCAAGCTGCCGGTGTACGGCATGATCGCTTCCGCGTTTTTTGAGCGCTCGCGTGGGCTTGTGGTGCTGAGCCTGTATGTGCTCGGCGTCGTGGTCGGCATTATCACCGGCGTGCTGTTCAAAAAGACCATATTCAAAAAGAGCAACGCTACCTTCCTGATGGAGCTTCCGCCGTATCGCGTGCCGCTGCTGAAGAACATTCTGCTGCATGTCGGAGAGCGAGTCGGACACTTTTTGCAGAAGGCGGGTACGATCATTCTGGCGATGAGCGTATTGCTGTGGTTCTTGATGCACTTTGATACGACCTTTGCCATGACGAGCGCGACGGAAACCAGCATTCTCGGAAAATTCGGGATGCTGATTGCCCCGATCTTCCGACCGCTGGGCTTTGACAACTGGCAGGCGTCGGTGGCGCTTTTGACCGGCATCATCGCAAAGGAGTCGGTCAACTCCTCCCTGTCGCTGTTTCTCGGCGCAACGGGCGCGGAGCTGACAAGCGCGCTGTCAACCGTTTTCACGCCGCTTTCGGCATATGCGTTCCTCGTGTTCGTATTGCTGTATGTTCCTTGCATCGCGGCGGTTGCAACGATGCAGCGCGAGCTGCACAGCGCAAAACACACCTGGTTTATGATCGGCTACCAGCTGGTCACGGCTTATTTGGTTTCATTTTTGATCTACTCGATCGGCGTATTGCTGCTCTGAGATGGCTGAAAAGTGAAGCAGTGCAGGGAAAATGCAGTCAAATGCAAATTTTCCTGCACTTTTTCCATTTCTATCTGGAAAACGGAAACCAATCTGCTATAATTATGGAAACAGGAAAGCAGGAAACGTATAGAATCATGAGACTTCTTCTCAGCAATGACGACGGTGTTTTCGCACCGGGTATTTTGGCATTGGCGCAGACGCTTTGCCGGGAACATGAGATATTCATCAGCGCGCCGGACCGGCAGCAGAGCGCAGTCAGCCGTGGCATGACGCTGTATGACCCGCTGCGCGCTTTGCCTGTTCGCCTTGCCGGGATTTCCGATATCCCCGCGTACGCGGTGAGCGGAACGCCGGTGGACTGTGTACGGCTCGGGATCGGCAATCTGTTCGACGCTCCGGACATGGTCGTGTCGGGGATCAACCTCGGGCCCAATCTCGGAACGGATGTGCTCTATTCCGGAACGGTTGCGGCGGCGGCGGAGGCGGCGCTTCTCGGGTATCCGGCGATTGCCGTATCCAACTGCGCATATGAACCAAAGCATTTTGAAACAGCGGCAGAGGTCGCCGTGCTTGCTGTGCGGTATCTTGCAAAGCATCCCATGCCGTTTGGAACGGTGCTCAACGTGAACGTGCCGGATGTCCCGCGAGAGGCGTTGCGCGGCGTCAAATTGGCAAGAACCTGCATCAATCAGTACACATTAAAATATGTAAAACGCGAAGATCCAACGGGACATCCGTATTTTTGGGCGCCGCGGGGCAAGCTCAGCGATGCGGCGGGACAGAATGTGGATGAGCGCTGGACAACAGAAGGCTACGCGGTGTTGACGCCGCTGTCCTATGACTTGACCGACTACCAGACCATGGAGCAGATGAAACTCGAACAGTTTTTCGACCGGACGGAGGAATGAGATGGACACCTTGCTGCACGTGATCGAAAAGGACTACGACTCCTTTTCCAAGGGACAGAAGCGCATTGCCGATTATTTGATCCACGCATATGACGATGCTGCGTTCATGACGGCCGCAAGGCTCGGCGAAACCGTCGGCGTGTCGGAGTCGACCGTGGTTCGCTTTGCCTATGTGATCGGCTTGGACGGCTATCCGGAATTGCAGGAAAAACTGCAGGAACTGGTGCGGCACAAGCTGACCAGCGTACAGCGCATCCGGCTTGCCTCCGGCATTCCGCAGGCGGATGTATTAAAGACCGTTTTAACCTCGGATATGAACAATATTCGCGCGACGATCGAAATGATCGACAATGAAAGCTTCCATCAGGCTATCGACGCTATTTTGAACGCGCGGCGCATCTATGTGCTGGGCATTCGCAGCGCGATGGCGATGGCGCAGTTTTTGACCTACTATCTGGATTACGTGTGCGACAATGTGATTTTTGTCAACGGTTCCGGACAGGATATCTATGAGCGGATGCTTCGGATTTCCCCGGAGGACGTTTGCTTCGGCATCAGCTTTCCACGTTATAGCTCGCGCACGGTCGAGGCGATGCGCTATGCAAGAAGCCGCGGCGCGAAGGTCATCGCTTTGACCGATCAGCCGGAGGCGCCTCTGGCAAAGCACGCCGATTTTACGCTCTGCGCCCGCAGCGATATGGCCTCCTTTGCGGATTCGCTGGTCGCGCCGCTGTCGCTCATCAATGCCCTCATCGTGGCAGTGGGCATGGCACGGCAGGAGGAAGCCTGCCGGCACCTGTCCGATCTGGAGAAGATCTGGAACGAGGAAGGCGTATACACCTCCGACAGTACGGAATCCGACAAAGAGGGCGAACGATGAAAGTTGGCATCATCGGCGGCGGCGCGGCTGGCATGCTTGCGGCTTTGGAAGCCGCGAGGCTGGGGCACGACGTGACGCTGCTGGAACAAAACGAAAAACTGGGAAAAAAGCTTTTTATCACTGGAAAAGGACGTTGCAACGTGACCAATTCAGCGGACAAAGAGGCGTTTTTATCGAGCGTTGTTCGCAATCCGCGTTTTTTATACAGTGCGTTTTCGGCTTTTGACAATCGGGATATGATGCAGCTATTGGAGGACGCCGGCGTACCGCTTAAGACGGAGCGCGGCGGACGCGTGTTCCCCGAATCGGACAAATCCAGTGACGTCTTAAGAGCGCTGGAGCGCCTTTTGAGAAACCACGGAGTCGATATCCGGCTCAACACCCGCGTGCAGGCGGTGCTTGCCGATCAAAACACGGTCAGCGGCGTCCGGCTTTCGGACGGTATGGATATTGCGTTTGACGCGGTCGTGATTGCGACCGGCGGCGTATCCTACCCGCAGACCGGCTCCACCGGCGATGGCTACCGATTTGCCAAGACCCTCGGGCATACCGTAGAACCGGCAAGACCGTCGTTAATCCCGCTGGAAACCGAGGAGGACTGGCCAAAGGAGCTTTCCGGCCTGACACTCAAAAATGTAACGTTGACCGCCGAGCAAAACGGCAAACGCGTCTATACCGAACTGGGCGAGATGCTGTTTACACACTTTGGCGTATCGGGGCCGTTGGTGCTTTCCGCGTCCGCGCTGCTGCAAGCGCCCGTTGCGGGGACAAAGCTTTTCATCGACCTGAAACCGGGACTGTCGGACGAAAAGCTGGACGACAGGATTCTGCGGGATCTGGACGGAAATGCCAGAAAGCAGGTGGGAACGGCGCTGGAAAAGCTGCTGCCGTCACGATTGCTGGCGGTAGTATTCGACCGTTGCGACATCGATCCCGCAATTCCGGTCGGAGAATTTACCAAGCAAAAGCGACGCGCATTGCTGACCATGCTCAAGCGCCTTCCCTTGACGGTGAAGGATACCCGTCCTGTTGCGGAAGCCATTATTACGCGCGGCGGCGTTTCGGTTCGTGAGGTTGCCGCTTCCACGATGGAATCCAAGAAGATCAGGAACCTTTTCTTTGCCGGCGAGGTGTTGGACGTGGATGCTGTGACCGGCGGCTATAACTTACAGATCGCCTGGTCGACGGGCGTACTTGCGGGGAGAAGCATATGAGCTGCTTGAATATCGCCATAGACGGGCCTGCGGGCGCGGGCAAAAGCACGGTTGCAAAGGAGATCGCAAAGCGCCTTGGGATCCGCTATCTGGATACCGGCGCGATGTATCGGGCAATGGCGCTCCATGCAGAAAGAAACGGCGTGGCCTGTACGGACGCGGTGGGTTTGGAAAGAATTTTACCCGGCGCGGATATTACGGTGCAATATGCTGAGGACGGAACGCAGCATACGTTCTTGCAGGGAGAGGACGTTACGCTGCGTATCCGCACGCCTTCCGTTTCTATGGGCGCATCCAAGGTCGGCGTTTTTCCGCCGGTACGCAAAAAGCTTGCGCAGCTGCAGCGCGAGATTGGTATGCGATATGACGTTGTGATGGATGGACGGGATATTACGACGTTTGTTCTGCCGGATACCAAGCATAAATTTTTCGTGACGGCCAGTCCGGAGGAGCGCGCAAGGCGCCGTTATCTGGAGCTTCAGCAAAAAGGGGACGCTTCGCAGACGCTGGAAGAAGTGATCGAGGAGATCCGCGTTCGGGACGAGCGCGACAGCGGACGCGATTATATGCCGCTCCGACAGGCGGAGGACGCGGCTTTGATTGATACGACGGGCATGACGGTTTCCGAGGTGGCGGAAAGAATGCTGAAAATGATTGAGGAGAAGGAACACAGATAATATGTTGTACATTTTCGGTAAGATTTTTGTGGCGCCGATTGCTTTTTTGCTCATGCGCCCCCGCATCAAGGGATTGCGCAATCTGTTTTTCCGCGGCAAAGCGATCATTGTGAGCAATCATTGGTCGCTTGGAGATCCCATTTTTCTTGCGATTATTTCCCCGCGCATCATTCATTTCATGGCAAAGCAGGAGCTGTTCGCATCGCGGATCGCGCGCGGATTTTTCAAGATTCTTTTTACCTTCCCGGTCAACCGGAAGCAGGCGGATATCGCCTCGCTCAAGCATGCGAAAAAGCTCCTTGATAAGGGAAAGGTATTCGGCATTTTCCCGGAGGGCCGCCGGTCTTTGACGGGCGAGCTGGACACGATGGAGCGCGGCGCGGCGTTCATCGCGCTCAAGTGCGACGCACCGATTATCCCGGTCTATTCCGACCCGAACACGCTGAAGAAGTTTCAGCTGCATATGGTGGTCGGCGAGCCGATGGACGTCAAGCAGATTGCCGCAACGCACAAGGGGAAGCCCGTGGACGTTGTGACACAGGCAATCAGCGATCGAATGCACCAGCTCAAGCTTGTGATGGAGGCGCAGTAGGGGCCGATGCGAATACTGCTTGCAAAGGACAGCGGGTTTTGTTTCGGCGTCCGGCGCGCTGTCGAACTTGCGCTGAAAACTGCGCGGGAGCGGGGAAATGTCTATAGCTACGGCGCGATCATTCATAATGAAAGCGTGGTTGCGGAGCTTACAAAAAACGGCGTTGTTCCGGCGGAGACTCCAGATCTGCTGCACGCGGGCGACACGCTGATTATTCGTGCGCACGGCGCGCCGCCGGAGATCTACGCGGTCTGCGACCGAATCGGGATCTCGGTCGTTGACGCGACCTGTCCGTTTGTCAAGCGGATTCACGGCATTGTCCAAAAAGAGTCGGCGCGCGGAAAAACGATTTTGATTGCGGGAAAGGCGGATCATCCCGAGGTCGTCGGCATTCGGGGCTGGGCAGGGGAAAGCGCCGTTGTGCTGGAAACGCCGGAGGACGCAAAAAAGCTGAAAAGGGCGAAGCACGGCGCCATCGTCGCGCAGACAACGCTGTCACAGCAGCAATATCGCGCGCTTTGCGCCGCCGCAAAGCCGTATTTTTCGCATTTGGATATTTTTGAAACGATCTGCGATACAACGCGCGCACGTCAATCCGAAGCGGCAATCCTCTCGCAAAAGTGCAACAAAGTTCTGGTGATCGGCTCTGCCAACAGCGCCAATACCGTTCGGCTTTCCGAAATCTGTAAAAAAAGGTGCCGGGATACCAAAACCATTGAGAATATCGATAAACTTTTTCTTGATAATTTAAGATCCGATGATATAATAGGTGTTGTTGCAGGCGCATCGACGCCGGACCGGATGATTAGGGAGGTACTACAAGTAATGAGCGAACTCGAAAAGACGACGATTGAAACCATCGAAGCGGAAGCTCCCGCTGAGGAAATCGCCGTGACCCAGGAACCCGCTGTAAGCGAAGCAGCAGCAGAAGCCCCCAGCGTGGAAGAAAAGCCCGCGAAGGAGGCAGACGCGGAAGATTCGTTTGCCGAGGCGTTTGAGAAGACGATGACCCGTATCCATAACGGACAGATCATCAACGGAACCGTTTTGCAGGTTGTGGACGGCGAAGTGTTTGTCAACATCGGCTATAAGTCCGATGGATTCATTCCCAAGAATGAGTTCTCAAGCGATCCGGATGTCAAGCCGGAGGATGTGGTCAAGGAAGGCGATACCATCGACGTCGAGGTTTTGAAAGTCAACGACGGCGAAGGCAATGTTCTGCTTTCCCGCAAGAGCGTGGAAGGTAAGAAGCTGTGGGACGATCTCGTTTCGCAGGACGATATTGAAGGCAAGGTCTTCGACGCGGTTGGCAAGGGCGGCGTGATTGCCGATATCAACGGAATTCGTGCTTTCGTGCCCGCTTCGCAAGTATCGACCAAATATATTGAGAACCTGGCCGAATATGTCGGCAAGCCCATGAAGCTCAAGGTTCTTGAAGTAGACAAACAGAGAAAACGCATTGTCGCATCCCAGAAGCAGGTGCTTCTTGCGGAAGCGGAAGCTGGCAAGAAGGCCAAGTGGGAAGCGCTTGTAGTTGGCAGCAAGGTGCAGGGCGTTGTCCGCAGAATCACTGATTTCGGCGCGTTTGTCGATATCGGCGGTATCGACGGTCTTGTGCATGTGACCGATGCGGGCTGGGGCAGAGTCAAACATCCTTCCGACGTGTTCACGATCGGTCAGGAGATTGAAGTTCTGATCCTTGGCGTGGATCTGGAAAAACAGCGCATGTCGCTGGGTTACAAGCAGCTGCAGCCCAAGCCGTGGACGACTGCGGATCAGCGGTATCCCGTCGGTTCCATCGTGGAAGGCAAAGTCGTTCGCATCGTGCCTTTTGGCGCGTTTGTTTCGCTGGAATCCACCATTGACGGCTTGATCCATATCTCCCAGATCGCCGAGCGTCGTATTGAGAAGGTGGAAGACGCCGTCAAGGTTGGCGACGTTGTTCGCTGCAAGGTGCTGGAAGTCAACACCGAAGCAAAGCGTATCAGCCTGAGCCGCAAGGAAGCGATTCTGGAGGAGCATCCGGAAATCGCGGAGCAGCTCGCAGCCGAAAAGGCAGAGCGCGATCGCCAGTATGCAGAGCGTCAGGAACAGCGTCAGCAGTCCCGCGACCAGCAGACGCAGCAGCGCAAGGAGCGCAGCAATTCCGGCGCACCCTCCGCGCCCCGCAGCACGGATTCCTATGAACCGCGTGAGCGTTCCTATGATCGCCGTCGTCGCAACAGCGAGGATGGAGAATACGAACTGCCCCCGGTACAGTCTGCTACCACTTCGTTGGCGGATTTGTTCAAGGATTTCAACGCGGATAAATAAACGGTATCTGTCAAGACCACCCGTGAAAACGGGTGGTCTTGTTTGTGCTTTCGTTATGACGCATGCCCCGACCCTCAATCGCTTGGGTGGAGCAAGCAGGCTTGCGGCGCCTGCGGGAAACGCTTTGCCGGACAAAACTTTACAGCAGAGAAGCCCGGGCAGGTCATATTTTTTTCGTAACGCGATATCCTGTATAAAGGCAGGTGCATTATGAAAAAAGCAAAACGACGTAAAACTGGAAAACAGCAGCATGGCGCGACAGCGCTGTTCTGCTTGCGCGGCGCGATGTTGGGATGTATCGTCACGGTACTGTTTGTTTTTCTTCTGGCGCTTGCCGCAAAGCGCGGCGTCGTGGATGAACAGGGGATCTCCCTTTACAATAGCGGCATCAAGGCGCTTTCAGCGGCGGTTGCCGGCGCCATGTGCATCGGCAGATTCGGAAGGAGCGGCTGGCTGCTGTCCGGCATTTCCGGAATCCTGTATCTGGCGTTGGCGTGGTTTGTGTTTGCACTGATCGAGGGAACATTCGCGTTCTGCCCAAAGCTGCTTTTGGATGCGGCGACCTGCTTTGTCTGCGCTGCCGGAACGTTTGGCGCCGTACAGCTGATCCGTGCGCTGCGGACGCAGCAGGGATGACGCGTCCGCAGCGTGCTGCCGTTTATTTTGCTGTCACGGCTTCAGCGACCGCGTTGCGGACAAGATCCGCAAAAGGCGGGCGTGCCGCAAGCTGACCGTTGTATTCGATGACGTCGAGGAGCCGGTTGTAATCTTCTTCAAACATGGTCGGCTCTGCTTTCCACGCGTCGGTTTCACGGTAGCTTTTAGCGACGATTTCAAGGCTTGCGACATCCGTATCCGGGAAGAAGGGCTGCATTGCCTCGGCAATTTCCGTATCGGTCGCCGTTGTGATCCATTGCTGGGCGCGGTAGACGGCGCGCATGAATTTTTCGACAAACGACCGATCGTTCTTCAGCGTGTCTTGCTGCACAAGGTATACCGTATACGGAATCTCTCCGGAGGCAAGCCCGACATTGGCGACGATATGGCCCTTGCCCGCATTCTGGAACTGGGTCGCCGTCGGCTCAAAAAGCGTTACATAGTCGCCGGTACCGCCCTCGAAGGCGCCGCCCATGAGATTAAACTGAATCGAGTCGATGATTTCCAGATCCTGATCCGGGTCCAAACCGTTTTGATGCAGCACATACCGCAGCGTCATCATCGGCATACCACCGGTACGCCCGCCGATCACGGTCTTTCCGATGAGATTCCGCCAGTCAAAGTCCGGTTCGGCAGTCCTGCCCACGAGATAGGAACCGTCGCGCTTGGTCAGCTGTCCGACAATCACCGGATAATCCGACTTACCCTCATTATAGACATAGACGCCTGTTTCCGGACCGGCAAGACAAATGTCGGCATCGCCGGAGAGCAGCGCCGTCATAGCCTTGTCAGACCCGCCGGCGGTGGTGATGTTGATCTTTAGTCCTTCCGCCTCGAAAAATCCCCTTGATACGGCCACATATTGCGGCGCATAGAACACCGAACGAGTTACCTCGCTCAATTCTACGCTTCGCAGCTCCTTTTCGCCCGCGCAGCCTGTGGCAGCGCCGAGGAGCAGTATGGCAATACATAGCAGCACAGCAAGAATCCGCTTCATGATTGTTGAACCTCCGCTTTTTTCTGCCATAATATGACTTTTGTTTGAAAAATGTGAAAATGGAGAGAAAGGTTTGAAATCGGAGCGATTTTTCGCTATACTATATCAATGGAGGTGGATTGCATGACGGATAAGACAAGCGATACGGTGCAGTTCCAGATCGACAAGGATAGCCGCACGCCGCGGGACACGCTTTTGACCGTGTATGCTGCCATGCGTGAAAAAGGATATGATCCGGTGAATCAGATCGTAGGATATCTGCTCTCGGGCGATCCTACTTATATTACGAGCTATAACAACGCCCGGTATCTGATATCGCGCATCGAACGGGACGAGCTTTTGGAAGAACTGGTGCGTTTTTACGTGCGGAATGCGCAGGACAGATGATGCAGCGTGTTTTGGCTTTGGACGTGGGGGATCGGCGGATCGGCGTTGCCGTGAGCGATCCGCTCGGCATGACGGCGCAGGGGATCGAGACTTACCAAAGAACCGGCGACGACGAAAAGGACATAGGACATTTTGTGGAGCTGCTCAAAGGATATGCGCCCGTCAAGCTTGTCGTAGGCATGCCGCGCAATATGAACGGCACCTATGGCCCGCAGACGGAAAAGGTGCGTTCCTTTGCGGAGGGGATTTGTGCCGTTTGGAACGGAGAGCTGGAATACTGCGATGAGCGCTTGACGACGATGAGCGCCGAGCGGGTGTTGATCGATGCGGACGTGAGCCGGCAGAAACGGAAAAAGGTCATTGATAAAATGGCGGCGGTCATTATTCTGCAAAGCTATCTGGATCAACATTTTTGATGGCGACCGACGTCGCGCTTGATTGGATCGGCTATTTTGCCTGAAAGGAAATTTATGGAACAGGAATGGGAAAACGGAGAAGTTGTGACGCTGCTGGACGAAGCGGGAAAGGAAATCCGCTTTGATCTGCTGATGACGTTTGACTATGAGGGAAAGCGCTATGCGGCGCTGCTGCCCATCGACCCGGTGGAGAATGTCGGCGAGGACGAGGTCATACTGCTTGAAATTCGGGAGAATAACGGCGAGCAGGTCTATGAAACCATCGAAAACCCCGTGCTGCTCGATGAGGTATTTGAGGAGTTCTCCAATCTTTTCGACGAGGAAATCGCAAAGAACGACGAGCCGTCGGACGAGTGATTTTTCTCTTGCATTAGAGAATTCGAATATGCTATAATTCCCAAGGTATGACGCACTTTCAAGGATGCTTCGGGTCGTGCCGCATTGCGGTTCCCGTGGCAGATGAATTGGAAGGTGGATCAAAATAACGAGGAGGCTATTTACTATGTCTGTCATTTCCATGAAACAACTGTTGGAGGCCGGTGTACATTTCGGCCATCAGACCCGTCGCTGGAACCCGAAGATGAAAGAATACATCTTCACCGAGCGCAACGGCATCTACATCATCGACCTGCAAAAAACCGTTAAGAAGATCGAAGAGGCTTATAACTTCATTCGCGATATGTCGATGGAGGATAAGTCTATTCTGTTTGTCGGCACCAAGAAGCAGGCGCAGGAATCCATCGAGCAGGAAGCAA